>JBARSG010000036.1:0-3083 GCA_049644625.1 Desulfobacterales bacterium
TAATTTTCCTCCATTTCATCTGTGATATCTGCCCAATGCTCCAGTCTTTCAACTTTAGATCTTTTTAAGGCACAACGACCACGTCGCCCCTTTCGAGTTGAATGTTTTGTTTAAGGTTTTTTCCTTCAGTGACATCGTCATATTCGAATTCGAAAATCATATTTTTATCATTTGTTTTCCGGAATATTCTGATATTGTTTCTCTTTGCAAACGGGTTGAGTCCACCGGCCATGGCAAGGGCCTGCAGAACGTTGACATTGGTATTGAGTACAAATCGGCCGGGATCATTGACCTTGCCAATTACATAGATTAACATACTGTTGAGCTGCTGCACCATGACCGACAGATTCGGGCTGGGAACAAAAGGGGAAATTTTGTCTTCCAGTTCTTTTTTGAGAAGTGAAATTGTTTTTCCGCCGACCACAACCTCACCGATCAAAGGAAAGTGTATTTTCCCATCCGGCATTACCGTTACCTGTTTTGTCAAAGCCTCGTTATTCCAGACAGAGATGTCCAAAACGTCACCTGCACCGATGGTATAACCCGAAATTGTTACCCATTCCGACCATTTAGCTTTAGATGCCGATGGTTTCTCTGCTGCACACAGGGGTGATGCGACAATAAGTATGCAAATTAGAAGCGCTACAGTCAAGCTTTTTCGTTTCATCTATTTCCTACCTCCTTTTGTGTTCTTTAAGTTGGTTTTATTGGTTATATTTGTTTAACTGGTTTGATTTGTTTTATTTGTTTAACTGGTTTGATTGGTTATATTTGTTTAATTGGTTTAATTGATTGTATTGGTTGTATTGGTTGTATGGCTTTAGTTGGTTGACTTTTTGGTTGCTGCGTTTTTGCTAAGGTATGAGATAAAACTGTTCACTTTTTTCCAAACGATATCAGCCTGTTTTTTAGCTTGTGTCATTTCTGTTTCGTCGATGTAATTTTGATCCAGAGCAGCATATAAATGACTCAAAGTCTCTGCTACAGAAGAGCGCGAATAATCTAAAAACCTCATAAAATCTTTCGAGCTATTTCTATGAAAGCCCTCAGCAATATTGCCCATGGAGGAAACAGCACTTTTTCTTACTTGTCTTACCAGTTCATAATCCTTTTTAAATTCGTCCTTCTTTGTAAACGAATATACAATTTTAACAAGCTTTCTTGCTTCTTGCCAACATTCTAAATCTTCAAACCTTTTAATAGTCGCCATTTTACTCTCATATGTTCTTTTTTTTATAAAAACAAATTGAACAAATTGAACAAATTGAACTGTTTACAACAGTTCCTTCAACACTTTCTCCGCTTCTTCCCTTCCGTCAAACCAGCCATTGCTCTCTGTGGCCTTTGCAAGTTTTTCCCTGGCCTCAACCCCTCGACCGCTTTTATAAAGCACCATGCCCGTATGATAGTTAAAAACAGGGTTTTCAGGTTCGGCTGTAAGCGCCTTTTTAATAAGGTCGAGCGCCTGATTCATATCCCCCATTTGATAGTGAATCCACCCAAGCGTATCAAGAACTGCCGGTTCCCCGGACCGAAGTGCATATGCTCTTTTTGCAAATATCAAAGCCTTTTCAAGATCTTTATCAGAACCGGGGTTTTCGCTGAGCAATGCAGCAAGGTTGTTTGCCGCCACCCACAGGTTTGGGTTTCTTTCAAGTGCCTTCTCATAAACTTCCATCGCCTTTTCATTTTCCTTGCTTTGCTGGAAAATGTATCCCAAAGATAAATAGGCCGCCGGATTTTCAGGGTTGGTTTTCAAGGCAGCCTCGAATTTTTCCACCGCCTCTTTTGGTTTGCCCTGGACCAGGTAGAGCCTGGCCAGGTTGTTATTGGGTTCCGGCCACATGGGCTGAACATCGATTGCTGTTTGAAAGGCTTTTTCAGCTTTCTTATAATTTTTCCGTGCTGCATAAACTTTGCCTAATAAGTTATATGAAAACGCCTCCCTTTGGTCTTTCCGTATCCGCTCGTCTAAAGCGGCAATGGCGGTATCGTACTTTTTCTGCTGGATATAAAACCGGATCAGGTTTGATAATAAAGGAGCAGAGTGCGGATTCATTTTGTATCCCTGTTCCAGCTCGGATATTGCCCTGTCCATTTGATTCTGTTTCCCATAAAACCGGCTCAGCCTCAGGTAGCTGATGGAATTTTTTGGGGCCTTTTCCTTTATAGCCAGATATTCGCTCTCAGCCTTTTTAAAGTCTTTCAAGGCAAAGAACAAATCCCCCAGTTCGGCCTGAATCATATAGTCCTCAGGATTAATTTCAAGGATTTTTCTTAGCTGGGCTTCAGCCTCTTTAAAATCTTTTTTCAGAACATAAGCCCGAAACAGAGCTTGCAAGACATCTCTTGATTCAGGAGCAACCTTCAAAGCGTTACGAAATGTATCTATGGCCAGTTCAAACTCTTTGTTCAGAATATGAGCCTCTCCCAAACGCAAATATGCCGGGATGAACTGTGGCTTTTCTGTCACCACGGTCCGGAATTCTGAGACAGCATCTGTGCCATTCCCCTTTAAAAGAAGGATCTGTCCCCTAATAAAATGTGCCTCCACACTTTTGGGGCTCTCCTTAAGAACCTCATCCGTGTACTTTTCGGCCTTCTCTATCTCCCTTGTCATCAGATATATCCTGGCAAGCACATTTTTGGTCTGAATAATTATAGGGCTTGCCGGGTCTTTATCCAAAAGGAGGCACTGGTTTAATATTTCAACAGCTTCGCCGAACTTTTCCAGATTCACATACAACTCGCTGAGCTGGAGGCGAAGCCGGAAGCTCTTTTCATTCTTCCGGATTCCTTGCTTGAGTGCTTGCTCTGCATCCTGAAACTGTTTCTTTGATATATAGAACCTGGCAAGAAAAATTCTATTATCTTCATTCACAGGATCTGATGAAATAATCCTGTTCAGGAGCCCGGATGCTTCCGCTTTACGATTCGCATCCCATAAAAGGTCGGCCAGGTTAAATTGATGCCCTACCCTGTCCGGTTCCAGTTCGATCACTTTCTTAAGCGCAGCGACTGCCTCATCCGTCCGCCTGCTTTTGCCATAGAGATTGGCGAGGGCCATATGCAATGGTATGGAT
>JBARSG010000037.1:0-10050 GCA_049644625.1 Desulfobacterales bacterium
TCTAAAATCTTTCATAAAATCTCCTGGTGGAAAAATTGAGGGCGGGCTATTTATTTTTTTCGGATGCTGACAAATCCTTTTCCGAAACAGGCTCTCCGGCCTCAATGCAGGTTACGTGTGCGTTCAAGATGCCACCGGCCTCCACCGAAAAATCCTTGCAGACGATCTTCCCCTTGCAGCTTCCGGTGGAAAGAATAATCAACTCTTTTGAAGCCCTGACTTGTCCCTCAAAAATTCCTCCGATGGTAATGGAGGCGACCTCGGCATCGGCGTAAACCGCCCCTTCCTCGGCAATAACCACATCTTTGCCGACAAGGGTTCCTTTGACTACCCCTTTGATGATCAGCCGTCCATTTGTAGAAACCGTACCATCTATGGTCAATTCCTTGTCGATAATAGAAAAGTCTTTGGATTCATTTTTCACCATGCATCTCCTGACCATATTCCAAAGTGATTATATCTCCTTTTGCGATTCCCAAAGCGCGCCTTGCATTTCCTTGATTCAGCGCAATCTCAAGATATCCGAAACTACCCATGATTGCAAGGGGGCTCTTAGGTTCTGTGTCGGCATAACTGAGTGACACTCCTTTAATTGTATGTTCACCGATTTTGATCTCAAGCATTCTTCCGGAGTCCCTCGTATCAATTTTTTTAAGGCAGGTTTCGTCAATATTTGAAATGCAGTTTCCAAAACGATCAAAACATACCACGGTTCCCACAAGGCGATCCTTACCGGATAGGCAGGGTTTGTCTATCTTAAGATGAACCAGGTTTTGTTGATCAAGGGGCGAACCTAAGTTTCTTATATCCATGCCCCTGCATAGATGAGCGCCAACCGGAGCAAAAATATCCCGGCCATGGAAGGTCCGGCTCACGGCTTTTAAAAAATAGCGCGTATTCTCAACGCGGATAATGGAACCCGTCTTCCCTTCATCCATGAGAAGCGTTAACACGCCGTTATCCGGCGCAAGGAAAATATGGCCCATCATTTCAAGGGCGACAATCCCCCGGTCGCTGCCCACTCCCGGATCCACAACGATAACATGCACCGTACCCTCGGGAAAATATCTGTAGGAAGATTTGATGATATATGCGGCCTGGATTACGTCCTGGGGATCGATGTGATGGGTGATATCGATAATGACCGCTTGAGGGTTTATGGACAGGATAACCCCCTTCATGATACCCGCATATGCACCCTCAGTGCCAAAATCAGTCAGGAGTGTAAGTATTGACATGGTCAATCATTGAAACATTTTTTTCTGGACGCTGAACTCCAGATGACGGTATGCCGCCTGTGACGCCTTTCTTCCTGAAGAGGTTCTCGTAACCATTCCGATTTTTAAAAGATAGGGTTCAACGACATCCACAAGCGTATCCGTTTCTTCCTGAAGGGTTGCGGCGATGGCCTCAATGCCCACCGGACCGCCTTTATAAAACTCAATAATTGTTGTCAGGTAGCGGCGGTCAAGATGGGTCAGCCCCTTTTTGTCAACCCCTTCCAGAGACAGGGCTTTCTCAACGATTTTCCGGGTAATGATTCCATCCGCCCGTACCTGAGCATAGTCTCTTACCCGTTTAAGCAGTCTGTTTACAATCCGTGGCGTTCCCCGGGATCGTTTGGAAAGTTCCATCGCACCGTGATTATCGATTGTCACGTTAAGCAGCGCCGCCGACCGTTCAATGATCTTAACCAAATCCTCTTCTGTATAGAAATCAAGGGTTTTGAAAATACCGAACCGATCCCGCAACGGTGCGGATAACAGTCCGACCCGTGTGGTGGCGCCCACAAGTGTAAAGCGGTTTAATCGGTATTTGTGACTGCGGGCATGGATACCTTTGTCAAACACAAAATCGATGGCAAAGTCCTCCATGGCGGGATACAGAAATTCTTCTACAATCTTAGGGGTCCGGTGCATCTCATCTATAAAAAGGGTGTCTTTATCTTCAAGATGCGTGAGAATGCCGATCAGGTCGCCGCCCTTTTCAAGGGAAGGACCGGCAGTAGTAATAAGATTGCCCCCCATTTCATTGGCAATAATATGGGCAAGCGTTGTTTTTCCGAGGCCCGGAGGCCCATGAAAAATAATATGGTCCACCGGTTCATCTCTTTTTACTGCTGCTTCAATTGCGATTTTAAGCGCTTCCACAACTTCTGTCTGGCCCACATAGTCTGAAAAATGTTCCGGCCTCAAGGAGAGTATTTCCGGTTCCCTGTCCACGGGCAGACATGATGCTTCAAGAATTTCCTGGTTGTCGGAAGTATGTTTTAATATATCACCCATGAGTAATTTCTTAACAAGTTCTGTTTTATTAATTGATGATATTGACCCGCCTCCATAATTTATTGAGAAGTTACACCCATGGTTTTTAGCACTTTATGAACCCAGGGAATTTTCTCCCCGATATACTTCTTCAAAGAGTTCTTCAGGGGTTGCGATAGCGCGGTTACGTTTCATGGCTTGGTCAATCATCTTTTTTGCGTCGGTTCTCTTGTGCCCCAGCTGAAGAATAAGTACATCCAACACCTGCTTTGAAAAGTCTTCGACCACCAGCGCTTTTACTTTTTCCAATTCACGGATCAATGCGAATTTATTCATTCTGCCTTCAAGTGTGGCAATAATTTTACGGGCCGTCCGGTCACCAATGCCTTTTAACTGCTTGAGCTTATGGATGTCTTTGGATTCTATGGCCCGTGCGATGTCACGGACCGGTACGTTCAGGGCCTTAACCGCTTTGAGGGGACCGATATCTTCTACCGAAATGAAATATTGAAAAAATTCTTTTTCCACCTCGAGATTAAAACCGATCAGCACCGGCTTGGGCTGCCGTTCGGTCTGTTGATAATAGATATAAAGGGAAACGTCGTCACCGACTTTCTTTGCTCTGAAGGTTTCCATGACAACTGCAGGAAGCAGAACTTCATATCCGACCTGATTTGCAAGAAGCAGTATCCTGTCGCCCTCTTTTTTTAAAAGTTTGCCCTCAAGATAACCGATCATGGGATACCGTTGCATACACGTTGTGCTGTGCGTTTTGCGACAGATCCTTATTATGGCGAAACAGGCCCACAAGCGCTAAGCCCATTGCATCAGAAGCGTGATAAGGTTTAATGGGATCGGTCAGGTTTAAGAAACGCCGAACCGCTTTTTCAAGCTGTATTTTGCTTGCATTGCCGTTCCCGGTCAGCACCTGTTTGGCTTCACGAACCGGGACCTCTGCAACCGGCACGCCCACCTGGCAACCGGCAAGCAGAACAACACCGGTAACCTTACCCAATGTTATGCCGGCTTTTGGAAACTTGACCATGGAAAATATATCTTCCACTACCATAAGGTCGGGGCTTTCATCCTTTAATACCATGAGAAGATTTGAAAAGATTTTATCGAGGCGGACCGGCAGGGGAAGGTTTTTTGAAGTATGGATACTGCCGAAGGAAAAGCCTTTAACCTTCAGACCCGTTCCCCTGACAATTCCGACACCGGTGGCTGAGAGCCCCGGATCTATACCGATAACCTTTATCATGTAACGCTCTTTTCCGGATTCAGGATGATGATTATGTGTAATGCTCCAGTTTGTTTGGAACCGATTTGCTTTAAAGAACCAAACCCTTACGATTATATTTTTTTGCATCGAGCGTTGGTCATCGAGTATCCGGCAACCCGCATTAATGAGCAAGCCCTTTCAACTTGTTTTTAGCGATCTTGGCTTCATTGGATTTTGGATATTTTTTAATCAGTTCCGTAAAGATAAGACGGGCATTTGCTTTGTCCCCCAGATTAAAAAAAGAAAATCCCTGCTTTAACAGTGAGGACTGGACCTTATTCCCGTTGGGATAATTTTCGATGACCTTCTGGTATTCTAAAATGGCTTTTTCGTACCATTTTTCATGATAGTAAATTTCACCAATCCAGAATTGCGCATTGTCGGCACTATTTGACTTTGGGTATGTTTCTATTAATTTTTGAAATCTTTCCCGGGCCAACTCAAAGTCACCCTGATCAAATGCTTGTTTTGCCGTTTGGTAAATCACATCTTCTGAAAGTTTCTGTTCAGCTCGGCTCTCGGTTTTTATGCCGGACTCCTGTTTCGCTTTTAAATCGGGTTCCGTCGACTCAAAATTCAGGTACTGCTCAATACGTGCGATACGGTCTTTATTTGAACTTGCCGTTCGATCTATTCTGTCCAACCGGATTTCTTTTTTCTCATACGAATCATCAGAAGTCTGTATTTTCTGTTTTAATACATATTCCGTCTCTTCAAGCCTGCCGCTTAAAATCTGGATTTCTTGTCTGAGGCTTTCGATCAAGGCATTTAGCTCGGCAAATTTATTTCTAAGATTTTGATTATTTTGTTTCTGGGCATTTAATTGGGATACGAGTTCTTTGTTCTTTTGCTGGGATTCCAAATAACGTTTTTCAATCAAAGCCTGTCGATTGTCGAGGGTAATCACATCCCGCTGCAACGCACAGCCGCACAAAATCATCATGCACGACAAAATAACTATGGTTATATTTTTCATAGCAAAATTAACCAAATGGGGCTTTGCCCCATTTGGTTTTATAAGTGGTTACGATTCGAAATTAATTCGTTTTTCCCCGAGACGTTTAGTTTATGGTAAAGTGACCTCTGCGGTTCTTTGCCCAGGCTTCTTCATTATGGCCGGGGTCCACAGGACGTTCTTCGCCATAGCTTATACAGCTTAATCGCGATCCTTCAACACCGAGATCCATCAGGAAGGTCTTGGCACTTTCAGCACGCCGGTCACCCAGAGCAAGGTTGTACTCATTGGTACCCCGCTCATCGCAGTGCCCTTCAATGGTTGCCGTAGCTTCAGCATCGTTTATAAGCCATTCCGCTTTTTTCCTTAAGATCGCCTGTGCCTCGGCAAGCAGAACGGCGCTGTCAAATTCAAAAAATATATCTTCAGATAAGAACATGTTTCGGGCAGCCGCCATACGTTCCGCTTCTTCCTGGAGGCGTTGCTCTTCGATCGCCTGTTGCCGTGCCAACTCTTCCTGTTTTGCTTTCTCGGCCGCCGCCTCATCTTCGGCCTCTTGCGTTAAAGAAGTTTCAGACCGGATTGTCTTTTTTGCACATGAAACGGTGAACAGGAATCCGGGGATTACAAGTACCATGGCCAAATGTATTAATAATTTTTTTCGCATTTCTTCCTCCTTTTCGTTTGTTATTTGTTTAACAATTTTTTGCGTTTTGTGCCAAAAAATTTTGTATTACTTACTACCCATTCCGCGTGACCAATCCGGTTCTGTCTGCTCACCCCTCAGGGCAAGTAATCGTCTCTGGTCGGTTCCGTAAGCAGTCATAACATAGATTCTGGAAGGCCCTTCCCGTGTAGAACTGAACACAATAAGACTTGCGTCCGGCGACCATGACGGCGCCTCGTTGTCGCCCTGATCATGTGTCAATTGAATCGGGTCCTTTCCGTCAATACCGATCACGAAGATATTATTTCGCCCGCTTTCCATCCCTGAATAGGCCACCTTGTCTCCTTTGGTCGACCAGCTGGGCTGTGTATTATATCGTCCCTGGAACGTCAGTCTTCTTACCGCTCCTGAAGCTATATTTTTAATATAAATCTGAGGGGTTCCGGATCGTTTTGAAACAAAAGCCATATGCTTGCCGTCCGGGGACCAGGTGGGCGACAGATCAATACCCCTGTTCTTTGTTAACTTATTAATAACTTTCCCGGTTCCGGTCAACAGATAAATTTCCGGATCACCTGAAAATGAAAGGGTCGCTGCCAGAGCAAATTTGTTGGGAACCCAGGCAGGTGTGATATTTATTCCTTTTTTTGAGATCACAGCCCCGCGCTTTTCTCTTAAATGCTTTATGTAAAGGTCGGGCTTGCCTTTCGCATATGAGGTATACGCCAGCCATTTTCCGTCAGATGACCATGCCGGGGAAAGGGTAATACTTTTTAAATGCGTTATCTGCCTGGGATTGTATCCGTCAAATTCACATATATAAATTTCCTTGTTTTCCGAATTTTTGGAAACAAACGCAATCTCACTGTTAAAAATCCCTTTGTCCCCGGTCAGAAAAAAAATAATCTCGCTGCAAAAACGGCGAACTATTTTTCGCTGATCCTTGATCAATCCCTTGTATCGTTTCCCCACCAGCAATTTTTCTTTAAACGTGTCATAAAGTCGAAGTTCCATTTCCACCTGGTCACCCTGAATCAGAACCCCCCCGGTTACCAGGAGCTCTGCTCCGATACTGGTCCAGTTATGGAAATTTACATTGGCCAAAGAGGTTACGGTTTGCATATCCACAAGAAAGGCGGCACGGTCAAGGATTTTGAAATAGCCGGTAAAGTCCAGGGTTTCAGCGAGCAAATCAGATGCGGTTCTGGATAGGCGCTCGGTGGCGTCGCCCGAGTAAACCTTTTTGAACACAGGAATTGCAATTGGAATTTTTCGTAAAAAAGGATGGGTGATATCAATATAATCATATCCGGCCCCGCATATGCCGGTCCCAATCATAAAATATGCCAGCGCAATTAAACATATTGTTTTAATGGAGTAATATTTCATTCTGTCCTTCGAACCTATTGTAAGCACAACTTTATTTTATCCCTTCGGGGGTAAACCTCAGGCCGACATCCACAAAGGGCTTTTTCACCCCCGGCGGATGAGGACGAACCGGATTTGATTTCATAATCGCTTTTTTGGCGGATTCATCGAAATAACTGTTTCCGGACCTTTTATCAAACCATATATCTTTTATCTCTCCGTTCGGCATCACTTTGAGTGCCAGATATGCCTCAAGATTTTTTTGCCCCCCGCCCAGTTGCTCGGAAAACGCCCAATTTTTCTGAATCTGGTACGCAATTTCGATGCAATATATATCAATTAATTCCAGAACCTTTTTACTGCCGGCCCCGGATCCGCCGGGGGTCCCGGAATTTTTTACGTCATCATTTGTTTTACGGTCAATGGGCCCGCTCTTTTTTACCTGATCCTTGAGGCGGTCGATCGCCTGCCTGATCTGATCGGGCCGTGATTTTTCAACTTTCTTTTCAATTTGGCTAATCGCGCTTTTAACCACGCTGGCAGACTTGAACGTCTTTTTTTTAAGTGATGTTTTTATCTTTTTCTTTTTGGGCGCAATAGAAATCGCTTTTGAGGGCTTCTGAACCGGCGCAGGAATAGTTTTTGATGCAACTTTAGGCGCCGGCGCCTTTTCTTTTACCGTTGCCGGTCTTTCAAGTTCTGCAGGCCGCTGATTATCCGGACCCGACGATTTTTTTAAAGCCGGCAAGGTAACCATGCTGACATTGATAACTGAAAGAGACGGCCTTTTGTTTGTTGCATAACCCGGAGCGAATATCAAAATCACAAAAAGGATCACATGACACATCAAGGAAACACTAAAATTCAAAAAGAATGTCCTGCGTTCGTATTCTTTATCTCGGGACAAATAAGAATTTGAATGCATGCTTTTATTCATCAGCTTTTTGCTTTTCGTTGTTTTCCTTTCTCTTTTTGACTTACGGGCTCAGTCACCATGCCCAGCTTCTCAACCCCGGCCTCTTTTATTTCAGACATGACTTGAACCACAAAACCATAGGGTATTTCCCTGTCGGCCCGAAGATAGACTCCCCGGTCTTCTCGACCTTCAAGAATCTTTTTGAGTTTTTCCTGAAGAAAATCCGGGGCAACCTGAAAGTCGTTAATAAACACCTGATTCTTATTGGTTATGGTAATGATAAGATGCTCCTTTTCAGCAATAAGCGGCTGTGATGTGGTCTCGGGCAGGGCAACATCCACGCCCTGCATCATCATGGGAGCAGTTACCATGAAAATCACCAGAAGAACCAGCATAACATCAACAAACGGAGTTACATTAATATCAGACATGAGGCGGTCACTGTTCCCACCGTTTATCATCGAATGTTCCCCCCTTTAGGTCATAATATCCCGTTCAATAATATTTAGAAAATCTGCGGAAAAATTTTGCAGTTCGGATTCGACAATTCTTATCTTTTGCGTAAAATGATTAAAGGCGATAACCGCCGGTATGGCGGCCGCCAACCCGGCGGCCGTTGCAATTAGCGCTTCGGAAATTCCAGGCGCCACCACGGCAAGGCTGGCAGAACCCCTGAGCCCGATCCCATGAAAAGAATTCATGATCCCCCAAACGGTTCCGAACAAACCGATAAACGGCGTTGTGTTTCCGGTTGTGGCGAGAAAAGGGACCATTCGAGTCATGCGGGTGGTCTCGGCGTTAATGGCCCGGCGCAAGGCCCGTTTAACATTGCCGATTCCGGTAAATCTGGAACCCAAAGATGCGCCTTCGGTTCCCGATGAATTTGCTGATCCTGATTCCGCTGGATCCTTAGATCGGCTGGATTTCTTAAGTTCCACATATCCTACGCGAAATATCCTGGCAACGGGACTGCCCTGAAGCATTTTTGCCTTGGAAAACGCATTGGACAGATTTCTGCTTTTCCAGAAAAAATCAATAAATTCCGACGATTCGGAGAACGCCCTTTTGATATAGCGATATTTCATTATCATGATTGCCCATGATGTTGCGGAAAAAAAGAGCAGCAGCAAAAGCACAAACTGAACCATAAGACCGGCGTTCATTACCATATGGAATATATCTATCTTTGCAAGATTCATTAAACGACTCCGTGTTTCATAAAATTTAGCGTTTCGTAAATTTTATTATTTATTGAAAATAAAGGCTTTTTAGGCTTATATTTTTAACTCGGACATGGATATCGGAATGATGGAATATTGGAATGATGATTTTAAGAAGATGATATTCTTCTATTTAATTCCAGTCAAGAGGAGTTTTACAATACCCCCGTTTTCCAGCATTCTCCCGCCATGACGGGATGAGCTAGGGCGATAATGTTTTCTAAAAGCTACAATGTCACCCCATTTCTAATTTTTTTAACTATATGAACCGGATTATGGTGTCAAGAAATTTGGTTTGTTCTCAAAACCGCCATTAATTTTTGTATTGCTTTATAACTGATGAATTCGTAAAAAGTGAAACGTGAAATGTAAAACGACTACATTTAGTATGTTAAGAGGTAATACTACACAACATATAGACTTTTCACGTTTAACTTTTTACTGAAATATCATAACTGATGGTCTCATAAAACGTCAAAAAAACAACTTTTTACGAATTCATCAAGTTTCAATTGGATAACATAGGGAGATCTTATGAAAAACATTGCAAATCTTTTGTTCAAAGCAAATATTTTAAAAGAAATTCCCCGATCCGGCTACCATTTTCTTGGGGCTGGAAAGGAGTCCGTGGCCGAGCATTCATTCAGCGTTTCATTCATTGCTTTTGTCATGTCTCAAATAGAACCGGATGTTGACGCTTTCAAACTGATCGCCATGTCCCTGGTGCACGACCTCGCGGAGGCAAAAACCGGTGACCTTAACTATGTCCAGAAAAAATATGTAGCCGCAGATGAAAATAAGGCGGTGAAGCATATTATTAGAGACTTGCCCTTTGGTACAAAAATTGGCGAGTTAATAGAGGAATTTAATGCATGCCGGTCCATAGAGTCCAAACTTGCACATGATGCGGACCAGCTTGCGCTGATCCTGGACTTAAAATCCCTTTCGGACATCGGCTACGAACCTCCCAAAAAGTGGCTGCCCTTTGCGTTGAAGCGTCTGCAAACCAAAACCGGTCGAACCCTTGCAGACAGTATTATGCAAACAGAATGGGATGCATGGTGGCTTGAGAATTATGTTGACAGTCCAAATAAAAAGGAATAAATTTTTTGTCTTGTTTGATGAATTCGATTTAAAAAATCATCATTAATTGATAACAAGTTCAACATATTGGAGGAAGAGATGAACCGGCTTACAAACCCCCTTGGGACTTCCGTTGGGAAAAAGCTAATGATGGCGGTCACCGGCCTCGGCTTCTGCTGTTTTCTGACCATACATCTTGCCGGCAACCTGACCATATACGGCGGTAAAGATTTCTTTAACTCGTATGTGGAGCATCTCCATTCATTAGGACCTCTTGTAACCCTGGCAGAATTAG
>JBARSG010000038.1:0-1766 GCA_049644625.1 Desulfobacterales bacterium
GACATTTCCTCCGTTGTTTCCCTCTCTATTTGGTGGGTCATGCCTACCTTTAGTGCCTCAGTCATTATTTTCCTCCAAAAATAATTATACGTTAACGAAATAATTACTAAACGAAATTCATAAAAAAAGTAGTATTTCAATTTTTTTGCATTAAGTCAATAAGCATTTTATTCGGTTCGAGTGAGCATCGATCATACGACTTCAAGTTCTGACTCAGCTGTCAGCCCAAAAAGGATTTCCCGGAAGTGGGGGTGACCCAGCAACTGCTCTCCGGTTCCAACGAGGGTGATTCTTCCATCTTCGATAAGAAACGCTTTGGTGGCCACCCTTAATATTCGGCGTACATGCTGACCGGCCAAAAAAAGGGTAATTCCGTGACCACGGATTATCTTCAGAGTATTGCAGAGACGGTTCACATCTTTTGGGGCCAGCCCCAGGAAAGGATCGTCCAGCAGGAGAAGGCGGGGATCACTCATCAGCCCGCGGGCAATCGTCAGCATTCTTTTTTGCCCTCCGCTCAAGGTTCCTGCCATCTTCCGGCGTTTGTCCGCCAGAACAGGAAAGATTTCGAATACAAAAGACAGCAGGTCGTTCTTTTTTTTTCTGGCGGTATAGGCGCCTACTTCCAGATTTTCCAGCACACTCATAAGAGGAAAGACATTCATGCCTTCGGGCACATAAACCAGACCCCGGCGAACCACCTCGTATGCCGGAAGCGTCTGAATAGGCTCGTGTTGATAGGTGATAACTCCCTGAATCGGGCGCAGTATACCGGCAATCGCTTTCATAACCGTAGTCTTGCCGGAACCGTTGGGACCTACAATTGAAACAATCTGGCCGGCACACACCGTCAGGTTAACCTGTTTTAACACTCGGATGCCCCTATAATACACATTCAGGTTGCAGACTTTCATGAGTGGTTTGAGAGTATCCATAATCAACCTTTCTCAGGGGTTAAGGGTTCAGAAGCCTGGAACATCAAGAGAAAATCTGACCTTTGACTCCTGTTTCCCGGCCATCTTCAATCTTTCTGGTGTTGCAGTCCCAGGTAAGCACGGCCCACATCCCGGTTTTTCATGACCTGATTGGGCGGACCCTCTGCAATCTTTTCTCCGTGATCAAGGACCAGCAGACGGTCTGAAACTTTTAAGCTTAAGGTTAAAAAATGATCGATAATCAAAAAGGTTACCCCCCTTCCGCGAATCCGGTTAATCAATTGCACTGCCTGTTTTACCAAAACAGGGCTGAATCCTGCAGCCACTTCGTCCAAAAGCAGCAGTTTCGGACGGGTGGCAAGCGCACGAGCTAGATCGAGCCGGCGTTTTTCACTGAGCGTTAGATCCTCGGCAAGAGTTTCGGCTTTATGAGGAATACCCACTACTTCCAGGAGCTCCCTTGCCATTTGTACATCTTCAGGCCGTGTGCGAAGACGAAAGCCTTTGCCAAAGAGGTGTCCAACCAGTATGTTGTTCAAGGCAGTCATCTTAATAAATGGTCGTGACGACTGAAATGTCCTGCTGATTCCCAATCGGCAGATACGGTGAGGTTTGAGACCGTTAATCTTCTTACCCTCAAACAGGATGTTGCCGCTGCTGGGTTTTAAACGGCCGCTGATAATATTGAACAAAGTTGTTTTTCCGGCGCCGTTGGGTCCCACCAGTCCGACGATCTCTCCTTGGTTGATAGAAAAATCGATTCTGTTCAGCGCGTCAAAATCGTTAAATTTCTTACTTATTGCTTGCAGTTGTAATAGTGTCACAATATGT
>JBARSG010000039.1:0-4118 GCA_049644625.1 Desulfobacterales bacterium
CGAAACAGGCCCCGTTCAGGAGATAATTGAAGGCAATGCCATGACGATCGAGCAGGCTGATGTAATGCCGCAGATCTGCTTCAGAGAGCGGTGTCGCCAGATAGCGGGGACGGCCGCCGCTGACACCATCGTTGGGGAACTTGCCGTAAACTTCATCCACCGGGTACGCGGCGAGCGCCGTAACCAGTTCCGGATCGTAGTTCGCCGCCAGCGAGAAATTTGCCGGTTGGGGTGTGGCACGAACGGCGCTCGTCGGCTCAGTTGGCATGCGGATCAATCCCTTACCGTGGAGATGCAGATTTCAGTTCCCTGCCGATCGCGGCGGGTACGGCGAGAAGTCGATATTTCCGCGCTCCACATCCGTTTGAGGGAACCGAAAAACAGGCCATTCAGATTTTCGGCGAAACTTAACAGAATTCCGAAGAAACCTCCGAATCCCATCATAATGAATCTCCAGCCTTTCCATTTTTCAGGATGCAAAGAAACAAATAGATATCCCCCCGGACCTGGAATTTCCCATCATCCGGCGGGGACCTGAGGGGTCAGGCATTTTCAGGGTGTATCCCCTTAAATGCCGTTACTGTACCATACCGCCCATCATACCGCCAAACATTTTATTTTTCAATTTTTCTTTTTGTTCGTCTTTAGGGACGTTCCTTAAATTATCGGCTTTAGGTACGCCCCTTAAATTATAATATTCTATTCATCCATTAGTGAATATCCATTTTCTGATGCTGTTCGCTCTCCACGCCGGACACTTATACTGACCGCCGGTTGCGAGATATTAAGCTTTGGAGCCAGATCCGCCATTGTAAAGCCCAACTCCCTAACCGCCCAATAACAAAAAAGGCTTCTTGCTTTGACTTTTAACGGTTGCTTTCCGGGCTGAAATATTTTTTCTGGTTTAGCAGTCTGCGCATAACAGTGGAAAGCGGACAAGCCCCCGTGCCCAATAAAAGGTGAAAATAGAAACTTATAATTTAAGGGGCGTCCCGGAAGTCCCAGGGTTAAGGTTTGAACCCAGCTACCTATCAAAGTGTGTTTTAGGCCACTAAAATTCCCTTTTAAGGCCATATTTAAAATTTAACCTTTTTAGTTTTAATATCAATAAGATGATATGGTCCGACCCCCATTCGCAGTGGCTTAATTGTCAAATATTAATTCACAATTCAAGCTTTGACACCAATTCCTTTATTGACTCGAATTCATGATTTATTGGGATGTTACGTATGCTGAATTTAACTTGTTGAATTTTATGGAATACTGGGCAATATCGTTCTTGCTTAAAACAAGTTTTTAGTGTAAAAATGAAATGTGAAGCCAAAAACTATCAAAATAATTTCTTTTTTCTTTATAATCATTATGTTAATCTTGCTCAGCGTGTCCTGCGGAGATAAAGAAGAAACCGGACCCCCTCGGCCTGCTTCAGAACAATCCGACAGCTTCATTTTTTTCGATATCGGGAAAAATACAATTATATCAGGCAATGTAAGAGAAAGCCTAAATAAGACATTAGGCGATAATGCTATTGAACGCAGAAATATTCTCGATTTGGAAATAAACTATAAGGGTTTCTTGAAAGAATATTTTGCGGATCTTGATAAATTAAACAAAAAATTGAATTCCCCTCTCGGAGAACGGGTTGAGCATAATACGGTTAAGCTGATGTATCGCTATATGCAAAATAAAAACGTTTCATTTGACTACGTCGAGCTGGTCTATTCAGAATATACTCAAAGACCTGTTTTGATAAAAATCCATTTTAAAAAAGATTGGTTGAACACCATAGAGACGCTTAAACAAAAGTACGGTGCTCCGGAGAGTATAGACTGGGGCGGGGAAAACTCAAAATCGCTTTTCTGGAAAAAGAGCAATGACTTGCTGATTCTATCTTTTGTTCCGGATCAGTTTGGAAAGCCGAAATGTCAAATTATCATTTACTTCAAGAACGCATTGGAGAAACTGCTCAAAGACGAACAAAAGGAAAAAGAAAAAACAAGGCGGGAACGAACCAAATCAGGCAAAACCGCTTTTTAATTCATCGGCTTAACCCACACCTCTGATTTGGACCCCGGACGATATGCGCTATGGGTGTCGCGCCTTGGATAGTGAACAATTAAAATGCGACCCTAATGTTCTCCTCCAGCATCTTCATTTTAATCAAGGATCAAGGTTTGACCCCATTCATATATTCAGAGCTGCTGCGGTACCGCTCCTGAGGGCCGCACCTAGGTTCCCCGGGAATTCGGCATCACCGACAGCCATCACCTGCTTTACTCTGCCTTTCAGATCCTCAACCATTCGGTTTTCCGGTACGGCGTCAATGGCAAAAATAACCCGGTCGGCCTCCAGCTCGAACGCGCTGCCGTCTTTTTTTTGAAGAAAAACACGATTCTTCTCAATGGCGGTGATTCGGGTCTCCGTAAGAATGGTAACATCCTTTTGGGAGAGTCTTGCCAAAAGGCGCTGCTTTGGAATTTTTTTCATCCGGTGCAGCACATCGGGCAATATCTCCACCACAGTGACCTGTCTTTCAGGACCGGCCAGCCAGTCGGCAGTTTCACAGCCGATATCGCCGCCGCCGATAATGACGATCTTTTGGCCGTCCACCGAACGGTTTTCATAGATGCTTCGGACGTCCGTGGTCATATCGGAATCAGCGCCCGGAATCGAAAGCATTGCCGGCCGGGAGCCGGTGGCCACAATCACCACGTCCGGCGCCTGGTCGAGAATATCGGACACCTTCGCAGGACGATTGGCGATGACCCGAACACCGCTGTTGTCCAGAACGTGTTTTAGATAACGCAGGATATCGGCGGTGTCTTCCTTGAAGGGCGCTATGGACGCCAGTCTGGCCTGACCGCCCAGATGGCCCTGTTCCCACAGTTCTACATTATGTCCTCTCTGGCTGGCGATGATGGCCGCCTGAATCCCGCTGGGCCCGCCGCCGATAACCAGCACCTTCTTTTTGTCTTGAGCCGGTAAGATCTTCCAGGCATATTCATTGCCGGCAAATGGATTTACGCCGCAACATCTTCCGATACCGGGAACACCTTTTTCAGCGCAGTCCTGAAGGCAGTAATTGCAGTGCCGGATGTCCTCAACCAAACCGGACGCGGCTTTTTTGGGAAGCTCAGGGTCCGCGACCAAAGCTCTTGCCATCCCGATAAAGTCGGTTTTTCCCCCGGAAAGGGCGCTCTCGGCCAATTCCGGACCGTTGATTTTGCCGATGGCAACCACCGGAATGTTGACGGCGGATTTTATCTCTGCCGCCAGATCGAGAAGCGGTCCCGGGGGACTCTCATTGGGCGGAATGGTAATGTATTTGGTGGTTTTGTTGCCGGCATTGGCAATGATGGCATCTGCACCGGCATCTTCAACCAGGGCGGCGATTATTTTGGCTTGAACGACACCGAGTCCGCCCGGAACAAATTCATTGCAAACCAGTTTGACCATTATCGGAAAGTCTTGACCGGCCGATGTCTTTATTTTCTTTATCAGGCGGGTCAGAAAACGTGCCCGGTTTTCGACAGCACCGCTCAGTTCATCACTGCGTTTGTTAAGCAGGGGAGAGAGCAGTTGTGCAATCAGATCCCCGTAGCTGGCCTGGATTTCGACACCGTCATACCCGATGGTTCTGGCCTTTGCGGCACCATCCGCCATGATGGCGAGGATTTCTTCGGCTTCTTCCGTTGACATGGTATTTGCCAGAGAAACCACCCAGGCATCTCCTTTTTTTTTGGCCCCTTCAATCGCTTTGTCAACCTTCCGCTCCCGTGGATAATTCAGCTGCATGAAAGCCCTGGCGCCTTCGTCATGGATGGCGTCTATCAGCTGTATCACCCCGGCGGCATACTCTTGCGTGTCAAAGCGAAGTTCCTGAGGGCCTTTGTATGCTCGGGGGTAATCCAAACAGGGACAGTCCAGCACAATCAGGGCGACGCCGCCTTTGGCCCTTGCCCGGTAAAACTCCAACATCTTGGGATTTACCCGGCTGTCTGTCGCGTATTTTGTGGGAAAAAGCGGCATTATGATTCTGTTTTTAAGATGGCAATGGCCGATATTGCCGGGTGAAAAAAGATTTGGAAAGCGCATGGTTTCCTCCCCGTCTGTTTGAA
>JBARSG010000040.1:0-8710 GCA_049644625.1 Desulfobacterales bacterium
AACGGGCATCTCTTGTCTCCACGGTAACATCCGCCCGCAGGTTCTCGTTTGTGTTCAAGTAAATCCGGTCAGCCTCAAAAACCAGGGATCTGAAAACTTTTTCAAATTCTCCGGTCCAGTAAACGGTTTTGATCCCGGATACCGCCGTGGCTTCTTCTTTGGAATATTTGCGTCCTTCCCATATTATAATTTTTTCATTGGTTTCTTTAACAAACAAAATTTCTTTGTGTTTTTCTTCCCCGGCATCCGGGAAAATCACCAAAATGCTCTCTTCCTGATCGATCCCGCTCAAATAGAAAATATCCGGGTTTTGAATAAAGGATCTTAAGCCGTCTGCGCTGGTGGGCATGATGTCATTGGAATTCAATACAGCAATGGAATTGGGTTTGAATTTAGCAGCAAATCTTTTTCTGTTATTAATAAACAGTCTGTTATCAATCGGCAAATATTTCATCTGATTTTTCCTGGTATTTTTCAAAAGGTTTAACAGCGAGATTCTTTTTTTGTAACGTTGTTATAGCAATAAAAACGGTTGGGTGGCAAATATAAAAATAACTTCTCAATAAATTCTGGTGTATTAAACGATCCTATTGACCCGGCTCCATAATTTATTGAAATGTTACATATAAAAATATAAACAAAACTAGTGCAAAAAAAATCAAGAATTGATAGAAGGTCTCTTAGTAATTCATATCTGTTTAATGTGAAAAGAGAAGGATTTTGTATGAAAGAAAAATTAATAAAAACCATGGATCTAGCCAACGGTATGCAGCTGAATTTCTATGATGCTTCAAGACGGCTGGCTGGAGACAGCTGGTTGATTTCATTGATTATTCGGATGGAGATACCGGTTGCTGAAGTATCGATCAATAACGGAGGCAAATCCATGGAAAGCGTGGATGAAATCAAAAAGGTGCTCGGAGAAAAAGTGTTGTTCGAACAAAAAAGAGAACGAATTTTTGTGGGTGAAAGCGAAAAACAAACCGTATTTGAAGAATTATATGATTTTTTTATAGATAGTGTGCTCGGTTATTTATCTAATGAAGCGTTCCCAAAGCGGTATGTGTTAAAAAAATACAGGGAAAAAGTTAAACGGGAATCATGGTATCATTAACCGGTTGGTGCGGGGGGCCCACGGTATGGAAAACCCAGGGTAAGCAAAATGGTATCCGTTCATGGAGTAGTTGAGATAGTGGAAATTCCAAATAACAAATCCCAAAAAACAAACAAATTACAATGACTGAAATTCAAAATCCCAAACAAAAAAACAATCGCTTTGAACCGGTTTAGAATTTGGAATTTGGAGTTTGAGATTTATTTGTAATTTGGTGCTTAAAATTTGTGATTTAATTGATCTTTGGGGCTTGTGATTTGGGATTTAAAAAAATCCGTGAACGGTTACGCAAAAGGTAAGGGTAAAGATATGGAGTTCAAATTCTGTCCATTTTGCGGGCGTGGATTACAGGCAAGGGCGAACGGTAACAAAAAAAGATTGTATTGTGATCCGTGTGCATGGACTCATTATAGAAATCCAACGGTCGGGGTAGCGGTTATTTTATTAAAGAATGATGAATTGCTCCTGGTAAAAAGAAACGGATCTTATGAGGGGATGTGGTGCATCCCCTGCGGGCATGTAGAATATGATGAAGACATTCGGGTAGCGGCCAAGCGTGAATTCAAAGAAGAAACCGGACTCGATGTTGATGTTGGGCCTGTTTTTGCGGTTTATTCTAATTTTCATGACCTGGAAAATCAAACCGTGGGGATATGGTTTCTGGGGACATGTACGGGCGGTAAATTTGAAGCCGGTTCCGATGCCAGTAAAGCGAAATTTTTCCCCCCGGATGATTTGCCGGAAGAAATGGCGTTTCCAACCGATCTTCTGGTATGTGAGCAAATCAACTCTTTAATCAAAAACAAAAATAAAGGTGAAAAATGAATCTTCAAAAACAAATCAAAAGTGATTTAACTGCTGCCATAAAAGCAAAAGATGAAGAGAAAAAAGATACGCTTCGTGTGATCCTGGGAGAGCTTAGCAGACTCGACAAAAAGGAGCTTTCAGATGATGAGGTTGTAAAAACTCTGAAAAAATTAATAAAATCAGAAAAAGAAATGCTTGAAAAAAAAGGTGATGAGACCGATTCTATATTTATTAGCGTAATTGAAAATTATTTGCCGAAAATGGCAACCCAAGCGGAAATTGCCAATTGGATTGAGCAACATGTCGATTTTTCTGAATTTAAAAACAAAATGCAGGCCATGGGCTTAATTATGAAGCATTTCGGAGCAAGAGCAGATGGCAATGCAGTAAAAAAGATTTTACTGGAGATATCACCAAATAGTTAAGCAGAAAAATATTTACTGACAATTCAATTTATTGTGATAAAATTTTTTGAACGAGGTCTGGATTTAGGGTTCAGCGGCAGCTGAAAACCGTTCCACTAGTTTTACATACATATTTTTTGGATACAACCCGCTCAGGGTAAGGACGGTTTTTTTGTTTTTAAAAAGAACAACGTGGGGAATACCGCCGACGCGAAAGGAATTTGCAAGCGCTCTGTTCCGATCGATGTTAATTTTATACACCGTAACCATATCACTTTTTTCTTTAGCGATTTTCTCAAGCACGGGTTCAATTTCTTTACAGGGGGGACACCAGTCGGCGTAAAAATCAAAAATCAGGAGACGTTCTCCTGATGTTTGGATGATTTTATTTAACTGTTCCATGGAATCTATATATCTAATAACAGAATCGGCAAGCGGAGCATGACTCTTATTACCGGTATCATCCCCGCAGGATGCGATCCCAAAAATCAATATTATGACCCGTGTTATTATTAAGCTTTTTTTTATAGGCATCTTTTGTTCGGCTTCAGTCGTATTTACAGCTCCCGTCCCTCTTTATGCGGACATATATGTCCGTATGGACAGTGAGGGGGTGCTTCATTTTACCAACGTGCCAACATCATCCAATTATAAAATCTTTATCAGGGAAAAACCTTCCATGTCTTCGAATTCAGACGTCACCGACGGTACCAACCGTTATGATGACCTGATAACAGAAGCATCTGAAAGCCATGGAGTTTCATTTTCACTGCTCAAGGCGCTGATTAAAATCGAGTCGGATTTTAATCCCCGGGCGATTTCAAGTGCCGGTGCAATAGGTCTTATGCAAATCATGCCCGAAAATATCAGGGCCCTTAATATAAAAGATCCCTTTGATCCGTGGGAAAATATAATGGGAGGGACGCGTTATTTAAAACAGCTCATTGGACGCTTTAACGGAAAACTGCCTATGGCACTGGCCGCCTATAATGCCGGCCCCGACATAGTTGATCGTTACAAACGAATCCCTCCCTTTAAAGAGACGGAAAATTATGTAGAAAAAGTTATGAGATATTATTCTATTTTTAAAGAGCGATAGTCTCTCAATTGTAGTGATTTTCGGAATAACCCCTGATGTTGCGAAAATTGAGAATGCCGCGTCTGAACTTCCGATCGAATCCATTTGGGGTCATCTGACTGAGGGCTCACTCAAAGATAGCTTCACATTTTGGGAACTAATTGAGAATCACATCTTTATCTATTACTGATCCTTGTTTGATAACCGCCTGGGATTCGCCGTTGTTTTTGATCACAACTCCCCTCTTTATGGTTACGTTTTTTTCAAAACGTACATCACCGTCAATAGTAAGAGATTCACAATCGATCAGGGATGGAATTCCTTCAGAAAATCTTTCATCAAAACTATCTATCTTACCGTAATATTTCGGATCAAGAGCTATGGTTATGGACCGTGAGCCTATCCTGGGATTTAAAATCAGATTGTCTTTTCTTGAAAACACAAAACGGTCCGATCTTATGGCCAGAAGATCGTTACATTTTTTTACAGGAAAAAAACGGGATGCAGGAACCCGTATGGCAGCAGCGCCTTTAAAAAGAGATATGGCGGCGCCCATGGCTGTTTCAACCTGAAATACTTTTGGGCTGTTTTCATTTCTCGGATCAAGTGTCTTCTGGTTTTTGATTATGGGAAGGTTTATGGTATTATGTTTTTTAATAAGCCTTTTAAGAGACTTAAGATTTATCCATATGTTATTTGTATTGAAAAACCGGTAACGTTTTATATCTTTGAAGGCATCCATTTCATCTTGCGGGCACTGGGCCGATTCACGCAAGATCAAACGGCCGTGTATATGTCTGGCGATATGTCCGCCTTTTACGTCTGACGGTGTTCTTGGAATCACTTCCATCATAAAAGGGAGCCTGTTCTCAGAAAAATACCCCAGAAGCGATTCATCCATGGTAGCACCCAAATTATCTGAGTTGGAAATAAAGGCATACTCTATACCGTTTTTTAGAAGACTATGTAACACGCCGGATGTATAAATTGCTGAGTATATATCACCGTGCCCGGGGGGATTCCATTCCAGGTCCGGATCCTGGGGCCAGGTTGCCGGGGCAAGATCTTCCTGCAGGATTTTTGGGAACTTATTCTGTATAAATAAAAGTGGGGAATCTGACGGCTTGATCATTGAGAGGGCGTCAATTGTGTCTTCATGTGTGCTGAAACTGTTCATAATGGCCAGCTTTACCCGGCACCGTTCCGCCTGCTTTACAATGATTTCCAGAAATGTTTTTTCATTTTTTACCTTTAAAAGAGACTTGGCCTTGGTAAGGCCCATGCTGGTACCAAGGCCGCCGTTCAGTTTGATGATAACCGCATGGCGCAATGCTTTTCGCCCGGATTCGGTATATTCTTTAATATGGGTTGCATCTTCAATTTCATCCGGAGCAACGGGTTTTATGTCTTTATCAGAGATAAGGCCGGTTGCTCCGGAAACGAGCTTTTTATAATAATACGTAAACGTATCAATAACCAGAGGGGGAAATTTCTCGCGTTCCATCTTTGAAATAAAGGACGGAAGATATTTTGTTTTGTCTGAATTTTCCGGCATATTCGATTTTTTTTATAACTTTTCTATCCATCCTGCTGGATCTTTAATATTGCCGTATTGAATGTCTGTAATCGTTTTGTAGAACTTGTTCGCCATGGGACCGACCTTGCCGTTACCCACGGTTATTACGGTGTCGCCGTATTTGATTTCTCCGACAGGAGAAATAACCGCCGCGGTTCCGGATCCGAAAATTTCTTCGAGTTTTCCCGATGTATGGGCATCCAACACCTCATCAATGCTGATTTTGCGTTCTGCAACTTTGATATCCCATTTTTTTGCAAGGGCAATTACAGTGTCTCTGGTAATGCCGGGAAGGATGCTTCCGGTTAACATAGGCGTGATCAGTTCGCCGTTTATAACAAAAAATATATTCATGGCCCCAACTTCTTCAATGTATTTCTGCTCAATACCGTCAAGCCACAATACCTGAGTATAACCGTGTTGATGAGCCTGTTCGCCGGCATACAGGCTTGCTGCATAATTGCCTGGTGTTTTAGCTTCACCCACTCCGCCCCGTACCGCCCGGACATGGTTGCGGGTTACCCATATCTTGACAGGATTAAAGCCTTCGGCATAATAAGCGCCCACCGGAGAAAGAATAATAAAATAACGGTAGGTATGGGAAGCGCGAACACCTAAGAAAGGATCGGTGGCTATTATGGTGGGACGTATGTAAAGGGAGGTCCCCGGAGTAGACGGCACCCAGTCTTTTTCGATGATCAGCAACTGCTTAAGGGCGTCCAGGGCAAAAGCCTCGTCAATCTCCGGGATGCAGAGGAGACGAGCGGAGTTGTTCAACCGTTTGAAATTATCATTGGGCCGGAAAAGCTGAACATCACCTGAATTCGTCCTGAAAGCCTTGAGTCCTTCGAAAACGCCTTGACCATAATGAAGCACCATGGTTGCCGGATCCATATCCATGGATGCGTAAGGCTCTACACGTGGATTATGCCACCCATCTTTCGGATTGTAATCCATATTAAACATGTGATCCGTAAAAATACTGCCGAAGCCGAGTTTGGAATCATCAGGTTTTGTTTTTAATTGATCAGCTTTTTTAACAGTCAGTCGCATTTCAGCCTCCTCGAAGATTTTAAAATTTCAGTCTGATATTTTCCACAGCATAAGTCCTGTCGTATGATCGTGAGCCCTCCTCAGGGGTTTGCCGGTTAATTCCTGAAGATCAATTTCTCCGGCATAAAGTATGGTTTCTGAAAAAAGATGTCCGCCTATGGTTTTTCCCTCTACATCTCCCAGAACAATATGGGCATGTACGACCGGGTTTTCATCCAGTAATGAGATATTTCCGGTGCAAGTTACTATTTCAAGAGGTTCTTCTTGGGTGAATGTTGCATAAACCTGTTGTTTTTGATCATATGCGCCCAGAGTCGCAGAAGAAACCGCACCGATTACAGAAAATGTAGCCATCTGTATTGACGACTCTTTACAAAAATCTTCGATAGATGTAATCAAATCTTTGCCATGAGGAAGACGTCCTACAAAGCGTCGTCCCAGTGTGAATTCAGAACAGGTAAGTTTGTCCATAAAACCCTCCAAAATTAATAATATATTAACAGTAAAATTTGTCTCAAAATTTATAGCATCTTTACAATTGAAATCAAGACCAAAGTTTTTGTCACAAGTGTTTCGCTGAACAATACCCTGTTTTTTTCTCACAGGTTGACATTGTTTTGCACTTTGGATAGTACTATTTGAAATTTGAGTTCATCAATACAAAATGGAAAGGAAAATCAATATGAACATATCAGATAGAATGGCCGATATCAAACCGGTAAGGCTTAGCTTGGATAGTAAATTCAAGTTTAAATGTCATAAAGGGGTAAAATGTTTTACCAAGTGCTGTAGAGATATTAATATCGCACTGACGCCTTATGATATTATCAGGCTAAAAAACCGTTTGCAGCTTTCTTCAGATGAATTTTTAGCAATGTACACGGTTCCCCGTCTTTTGGAAAAGACAGATCTTCCCATGGTTACTCTGAGGATGATGGACGATGATTTAAAATCATGCCCATTTGTAACCGATAACGGGTGTATAATCTATGAAGACAGACCCACGACGTGCCGTTATTATCCCCTTGGCGTTGCGTCGCTGAGTCACAGGGAGGGTGTTGATGATGAGGGATTCTATTTTTTTGTGCATGAACCGCACTGCCTGGGTTTTGTAGAAAAAAAGGAATGGACGGTCCGTGAATGGCGGAAAGATCAGGGCGTTGATATCCATGATGAAATTAATGCCGGATGGACCGATCTTGTTGTGAGAAAAAGATCTTTTCCTCCGAATCTCAAACTTGTTGAAGAAAGCAAGAAGATGTTTTTTTTAGTTAGTTACAATATCGATAAGTTCAAACAGTTTGTTTTTGAAAGCTCATTTTTGAACCGGTACAATATTGACGATGCAACCGTTGAAAAGATCAGGGAAGATGAAATAGCCCTGCTAAAATTTGGTCTTAAATGGTTAAAAGACGTTCTTTATAAAAAAGGAAGTTTTAAGCTCAAGGAAAGTGCAACTGATTGAAGAAAAAAACTGTGAGCCCGGATACCGGCACGTCAAACGGCCGGTATCCGGCATTAAGTTACGTCTCATCAATATTCCTCGTAAAAAAGGCCGTCCCAACTCGAAGGATTGTTCAAACGCTGTCCAATATCGACATTGAAAAATTCGGCGACCGGTTTTAATATCTCGGGATTGTCGGCCTGTACTTTGCGCGCGGCCGAAAGAACCGTTTCAAGTCCGTTTCGCGTCATTTTTCCAAGAGGTTGTCTGCACCCGCCGGAGGGCATTCCCAGAATCGACATCAACGTTTTGAAGCCCAGCGGATTTCTGGCCCGGCATACTACCTCTCCATAAGGCGTCTTTTCCATGGTCTTAACTGTAACCAGACCAAAAAGGGGTTCGAGCGCCGTCAAAAGCTTTTGGGCGTCTTGCTCTTCACCCTGTTCGAGTAGTCGAACCATTTCAGTGATGGGACCGGGAGCAACATTTGACGCAACCGAAATAACGCCGGATGCCTTGATCTCAGGATCCAGCATCATGTTAAAGGTCATCCCATCATCGCCGGAGAGTATGGTAAAATCAGGGCCGCAGCATTTTCTTGTGCTGCGCATATTTTCAAGATTAGCCGTGGCCTCTTTAACCGTATTGACATTCTTATAGGTCTGGTTAAGGATGGCAAGATCTTCGGGTAAAAGCTGCGCACCGGTTCTGCCGGGAATTACATAAGGAATAATCTCGATATTAGGAGCCGCTTCGGCAACAGGGCCGATGTATTCCCGGCGGATTTCAAGGGAACTGGGTCCGTTATAGTAAGGATCTACCAGCAAAACCGCATCAGCACCTACAGCAACCGCATGCTTTGTTCCTTCCAGCGACTCTTTTGTGTTGTTACTCCCTGCACCTGCAATGCAGATACATCTATCTTTTGATTTTTCCGCAACCATCTCAATAACCCGATTATGTTCATCCCAGCTCAAAACAGGACTCTCCCCGGTAGTCCCCACAGCCAGTATCCCGGTTATTCCGTTTTTTATCTGGAATTCCGACAGCTTTCCAAGACCTTCATAATCGACGGTATCATTTTTAAATGGTGTAACAATTGCCGTGAAACATCCTGCGAGCATAACATCCCCCTTTTAACAGAAAGTGTTGAGACTTTTGCAAAACGTCCCCTTTTGCCCAATTCCGGCGTCAGGCTCAAATTTTAATCCTCAAAATACTCAATGTATTCCTG
>JBARSG010000041.1:0-1745 GCA_049644625.1 Desulfobacterales bacterium
CGAGAAAGGTGGGAAACGCAACAATACGAAACAGGATTAAACGGTTTACTCGCGAAAATTTTCGGCTAAACAGGCACATTATTACAGGTTGCTGGGATATAAATATCATAGCAAAGAAAAAGGCTGCCAAACTATCATCAAGACAAGCATTTTTATCCCTGCAAAACATTTTTAACAGTATATCAAGGAGTCGTGGCAATTAATCTAATCTTTAGGACAATTCCCTTATTTTTGATAAGAGCATATCAATTAATATTGTCCCCGGTTTTGGCTCCTTCGTGTCGTTTTTATCCAACCTGTTCTGAATATGCCTATCAGGCTATTTTGCGTTATGGACTACCTAAAGGGTTTTTCCTTGCCTTAAAGAGAATTTTAAAGTGCCATCCCTTTAATTCAGGGGGAATCGATTCTGTTCCTTAAAGCGAAACATACTACAACCTTGATAGAACAGTATCGGCACACGTAATGCCGGTGCTAGACGGGAACATATATGTCCGCCTTCTATCAATCCCGCAAAAGTATTTACTCCTCTGCGCGTAACGGATAGAAATCATTCGTTTTTGCCTGACCGGGACTGTTTCCGGTTATTTCTGAATATTGGAGAAGATAATGGAACATGCTCGACTAATTATTGCCATAGCGCTATCCTTACTTATTTTTATTTTATGGAATTTTTTCTTTGTAGAAAAGAAAACGAATCAGCTACCCAAACAGGCTCAGGAAAAAGAGCAAAAAACAGATAAAAAACCGGAGATATTAAAAAAAGAGCAGATTATAGCGGAAAAAACCCCATTATCCGGCAAGGTCCCTGCTCTGCCGGTAAAACCATCAAGAACCGTGACGATAAAAACGCCCTTATATATGGTTAAGATTTCAGAAAAAGGTGCGGTGTTTAAAAGTTATGTCCTTAAAAATTACCGGAAAACCATAGATGCTGATTCACCGTTACTTGAAATGATATCTCCGGACATATCCGATGGAACAATCCGCCTGGGATTTGCAGGGAATAGCCTTAGTGGCCTCGATGATGCCGTTTTTTCAGCAGGCCTTGATGAGGATTCTGTTAATATCTACAATAAATCTAAAGAGATCTCTTTTGTCTGGACATCTTCCCATGGCGTGGCTGTTGAAAAGAAGTTTTTATTTTCACCTGAAACCTATATGATTGATCTTAATGTTACCATCAAAAACCTTTCCGGAAAGACCCTTCGAGACAGTCTCACCCTTTCCTTGGTACAACCGGCAGAAGTAAAAAAGAGCAGGTTTGGTTTTACGGGTCCGAGTGCGCTGATAAATAATAAGCTCACACAGATTAAGACCAAGAAAATAAAGGATAAAAACACATATACAGGAAATGTAAAATGGGTGGCGGTTCAAAACCGTTATTTTATGTCCGCCATCATACCTGATGATCCGGTGGATGCCGGCATGCATCTTTACATGGATAACGAGATACTCGCAAATCGTTATGTGCGGCCTGAAATGGTGATGGATTCCGGTACCCAGCATGTTTTTAAGTATAAACTGTTTTTCGGCCCAAAAAGTATGAGGGTCTTAAAAGGTCTGGATTATGACCTGGTCAAAGCCGTTAATTTCGGTATGTTTGATATAATCGCCAAACCATGTGTTTGGATAATGAATTTTATATATGATCATTTTATTCCTAATTATGGTGTTGCCATTATCCTTTTAACATTATTTACCAAGGTTATTCTGTGGCCTCTTGGGAATAAGAGTTATAAATC
>JBARSG010000042.1:0-1747 GCA_049644625.1 Desulfobacterales bacterium
ATTTAACACATCATTTAATACACGAGTTTGTGGACAGATATAATAACAAATTCCACATTTTCGGCAATTGTCTTTATTTGTATATTTAGGGGGTCCTGATTTAGACATTTCAATAGCTCCTATATCACCAGCCGAACAAAAGCTCACGCAACCACCACACTCTCCACAAAGCCCTGGCTCGTGGATTTCTTTTATTAAATCTTCAAAGGTTTTTGATATTTTCGATTCAACCAATTTTTTTTTCACACCAATTTATTTATTTAATATTCACTAGGCAATTTTTTAAGTTCGGCAAGAGAAAATACAGGTCCATCAACACATACATATTTATTACCAATATTACATCTACCACATTTTCCAACTCCGCACTTCATTCGCATTTCCAAAGAGTTCAGAATTTGTTCATCCTTAAAGTTTAGTTCTTCGAGAACTGCAATTGTTGTTTTAATCATTATTGGAGGGCCACATACTACAGCTACTGCATTATCAGCAGATGGAGCAACTTCTTTAACAATTGGAGCCACAAAACCCACTTTTTCAGACCAACCTTCTGCTTCACGATCGATGGTTAGAACAACTTTGATGTCGTCTCTTTTTTTCCATTCGTCTAACACATCTTGATATAAAACTTCACCTGGGTCTCGGTTTCCATAAATAACGGTTATATCACCATAATCTTTTCTATATCTTTAATCTAACAGATATAATACAAGGGACCGTAATGTTGAAAAAGCAAATCCTCCTCCAATTACGACAATATTTTTCCCTTTCATATCTTCTAAAGGCCACCCGTTTCCACATGGACCTCTTACACCTACGACATCTCCAACTTCACGACTGTGAAATACCGAAGTTACAGTTCCCATTCTTTTTATGGTAAATTTAATTGAGCCTTCTTCAGTTGGAGATGAGGCAATCCCTATTGGACATTCACCTTTCCCAATTATACTAATTTCGGCAAATTGACCTGGGATATAATTAAAATTCTTATAATCTTCTTCTTTTTGAAATTCCAATTCTATAGTTTTAATATCGTTAGTTTTATTTTCTGTAACAACACTTTTAACTTTGGTAAGTAATGGAATATATATATTAGGCACTTATTTTCTCCTCCGTTTTATCTTCAATTTTATTTATTTTTCCTATAATTGTTCTGAGATCGTTGTTTACCGGGCAAAGTTGTATACATCGACCGCATCCAACACAACCTATTAGGTTATAATTTTCAGGGTAATAACAAAATTTATGTAATATACGGTTTCTAGTGCGTTCAATACAACTATCTCGCGGATTATGACCACTTGTATGTAGGGTGTAAAGACAAGATTGACAGGTATCCCAGATTCGAATTCTACGACCTCGATTACTATCCGGATCATTTTCATCAATTACATCAAAACATGTACATGTCGGACATAAGAAGGAACAAGTACCACACCCTATACATGTTTCGCTTAATTCATCCCAGATTGGATGTTGAAAATTAGGAGCCAAAATTTCCTCTAAATTCTTTAAATCCAATTTGGTAACAATTGATTCTTCTGCTTGTTTAGATAATTCTTCAGCTTTTTGAATATCTCCCTTTGTGGCATCGGAAAGCCATGACAACTTTTTGACTAAATTCTTACCTTTGTCGCTCACAGGTTCAACTAAATAGTTTTCTCCCAAATCTACTAACATTACATCAAGATCATCTTTTTGAAAGGGATGTCCCTCTATTGATGTGCAGAAACATGTAGATTTAGGC
>JBARSG010000043.1:0-5003 GCA_049644625.1 Desulfobacterales bacterium
GACATAATTCACAATGAAAGTACCTCTGCTTGATTTAAAAGAACAGTATAAATCGATTAAGGAAGAAATTTTAAAGGTTGCTGAGGAAATCTTTGACAGCCAGTATTTTATTCTGGGTCCAAGGGTCGAGGCACTTGAAAAGGATATTGCCGGTTATTGTACTTCAAAGCATGCCTTGGGAGTTTCATCCGGAACCGACGCCCTCTTGATTTCACTGATGGCAGCGGATATCGCCTCTCAACACACGGTTATAACAACGCCTTATACCTTTTTCGCTACTGCAGGGTCCATATTTCGTACCGGCGCCAGTCCAATCTTTGTGGATATTGATCCTGACACGTATAATATGTCACCTGAAAGCCTGGAACGTGTAATCGCTTCCATGACAGACAACGAGCTGGCAAGGCTCAAGGCTGTCATGCCCGTTCATCTGTATGGCCAATGTGCGGATATGAATCCGATCTTAAAGATTGCCAAGGAATACAATCTTTTTGTTATTGAAGATGCCGCACAGGCCATCGGAGCGGAATACCGGGGTCATCGGGCAGGATCAATGGGCGATTTTGGCTGCTTCTCTTTTTTTCCATCTAAAAACCTGGGTGCTTTTGGAGACGGAGGCATGGTCACAACCGGTTCAGATGAACTTTATGATAAATTGCGCGTTCTTCGGGTTCATGGTTCCCATCCAAAGTATTATCATAAATTGGCCGGCGGCAACTTCAGATTGGACGCGTTCCAAGCCGCGGTTGTTTCCGTAAAACTAAAACACCTTGACAAATGGACAAAATCCCGCCAGGAGAACGCACGTAAATACAGAGAGCTTTTCGTAAATTCAGGATTAGATGATGTGATTAAGCTTCCGGTTGAAAAGGAAGACCGTCACATATACAACCAGTTTGTAATATGCGTAACGGACAAAAGAGACGATCTTCGACTTTTTTTAAATGATGTCGGAGTAGGAACTGAAATTTACTATCCGATTCCCATGCACCTTCAGGAATGTTTTTTGGATCTAAACTACAAAAAGGGTGATTTCCCCGTGGCCGAGCATGCGGCCTTGCATACCCTGGCCCTTCCCATTTATCCTGAGCTTTCGGATGACCAGCTGGCATATGTGGTTGAAAGGATAAAAGCCTTCTTTGAAATTAAAGGATAATTTCAGTTATAATTTTTCAAGAATGCCCCCCATGTCAGAAGGGATGGGGGCTTCAAAACAAAGCGTCTTTTGGTTTTTCGGGTGGGTGAATTGGAGTCGCCAGGCATGGAGCATCTGGCGTGGAACGGATCTAAGCAGATCATTTGCAATGCGTTTTCCAGCCTTACGACCGCCGTAGACCGAATCACCGACAACCGGATGTTTGATGGCGGCACAGTGGACTCTGATCTGGTGAGTTCGCCCTGTTTTGAGACTAAGCTCAACCAGGGTGGCCTGGGCAAACCGTTTCCTGACCCGCCATGTTGTTTCGGCCATACGACTTTTTCGGCTATGTGTCGACATCTTTTTTCTATCAACAGGATGCCGACCGATGGGAAGTGACACCCTGCCTGAATCAGATTCCATCCTGCCATAAACAAGGGCCAGGTACTTTTTTTTAATGCTTCTCGATTTAAACTGCAGGGCCAGGTCATGATGTGCCGCATAATTTTTTGCAACCACCATCACACCGGATGTGTCCTTATCGAGTCTGTGTACAATTCCCGGCCTTATTTCTCCGCCGATCTCTTCAATCTCCGGGCAATGATAAAGAAGCGCATTCACTAAAGTGCCGCTGTAGTGACCCGGCGCAGGGTGCACCACAATTCCCGGCGGTTTGTTTAGCACTATAATATCATCGTCTTGGTACAGGATGTCGATGGGAATAGGCTCGGGTTTAAACAATACCGGTTCAGGAGAAGGAATGGTGCCACAAATCTCATCACCTGTTCTTATCCGATATCCGGGTTTTTTTGCTGCTCCCTGAACCCGAATTTTTCCATTCCGGATCAAGCTTGCCGCAACAGAACGGGAACAACCGGAAATGCGGGAGGCAACTAACAGATCCAGGCGTTTTCCCGAATCAGATACATCAACAAGAATTGTAAAGGCACTTGGGTCATGCATATTTTAAAAAGGTGGGTTGTTAATCGGAATTATCTGAATCATCTGCACTTTCAGCTTTTTTGGAAGGGAAAAGGGACTCCATTTCTGAAATAATCGTTTGTTCATCGGTATTTCTGGCCGCGGAAAGTTCCGTTACCAGCAGTGTTTGGGCAGTATCATAAAGTTTGCGTTCACCAAAGGAAAGATCCTTTGTTAATTTCAGCAGAGAAAGGTCCCTGTAAACTTCGGCCACATCATAAAGCGAACCGGTTTTGATCTTTTCCATGTATTCCCTGTACCTGCGATTCCAGGTCTGGGTTTCACCGGCCAACTCCTCTCTTTTTTTCATGACGTCGTATACTTTAGAGATGTCTTTTTCGTCGATCACATCCCTCAGACCGACCTGTTCAACATTCCATGTGGGAATCATGATCGTCATTTGGTTTTCGAGAATTTTCATCATATAAAAATCATGTTCTTCACCGTTAACGATCTTGCTCTCAATGGAATTAATCTTCCCAACACCATGTGCCGGGTAAACCGCAAGATCCCCGGCTTTAAATTCCCTCACTTTCTGCTTAGATGCTTTTGTTTCTTCGTTATGCTTTTTCATACTCATTTTAACACCGGTTTATTTACTTTCATATGTGTCATTGGTCGCTTGTCATATACCAATTAACCAATTTTGCCCATTGAATCGGGTTTTTCGCTACGCTTCATTAATTTCTAATTAATTTCATACCATATAATCAACGAACAATCAATAAAAAAGGACCGACGCAGATTACGCCGATCCTTTTTTGTTTAAACAAGTTTTATGAATGTTTTATTACAGCAAAAATGGTACCATCAGCAATGCAACAACATTCAGTATCTTGATCATCGGGTTAATGGCCGGTCCTGCGGTATCCTTGTAAGGATCGCCAACCGTGTCACCGGTAACCGCCGCTTTGTGGGAATCGCTCCCCTTGCCGCCCAGATGACCGTCTTCAATGTATTTTTTTGCATTGTCCCAGGCAGCTCCACCGGTGGTCATGGAAATGGCAACAAAAACACCGGTAACGATACTTCCGATCAGAAGCCCGCCCAGAGCGACCTTGCCAAGCAAGAAACCGACAATAAGTGGTGTAACCACCGGCAAAAGTGCCGGAACAATCATTTCACTTAAAGCAAACTTGGTCACGATGTCAACACAGGCTGCATAATCGGGTTTGGCAGTACCTTCCATGATGCCCGGAATTTCGCGGAACTGGCGGCGAACCTCTTCAACCACTGCGCCGCCGGCATTTCCAACCGCTTTCATGGCAATGGAAGCAAACAGGTACGGCAAAAGCCCGCCGATAAAAAGACCTATGATAACATTTACGTCGGACAGGTCAAATTTAATGGCCTCAGCGCCTGCTTTACCGTGTATGGCAAATTCCTGCACATAGGCTGCAAACAAAACCAGAGCCGCCAGACCGGCAGAACCGATGGCATACCCCTTGGTCACGGCCTTGGTGGTGTTTCCGACCGCATCCAGCGGATCTGTGACCGCCCGGACGCTTTCATCCATTCCCGCCATTTCAGCAATTCCGCCGGCATTATCGGTAATCGGCCCGTAAGCGTCAATGGCAATCACCATCCCGGTCATGGAAAGCATGGACATGGCCGCCATGGCAATGCCGTAAAGACCCGCAAAGTAATATGACATATAAATTGCCAGACAGATGGTAAGAACCGGAGCAGCCGTGGCCTGCATACTCACGGCCAGACCGGCAATTATATTTGTGCCGTGGCCGGTTGTAGATGCTTGCGCAATCCCTTTAACCGGTCCGTAAATGCCTGTGTAAAATTCGGTAATGATAACGATTACAACGGTAAGAATAAGTCCGATAAGTGTGCAATAGTAAATGTTCATGGCGGAAATGTCACCCAACCCGCCCATGAACTTGTTGCAGGCATAGTAGAATGCAACTGCCGCCAGGATGGCAGCACCGAACATCCCTTTGTACAGGGCGCCCATGATGTATTCACCCTTTCCGAGTCTCACAAAGAAAACAGCGATCGCAGAAGCGATGATAGAGATAGCGCCGAGCACCAGCGGGAATTCGACCACCATTTGGTTTTCGGGAAAAAGAAGACTACCGATAAGCATGGCGGCTACGGCCGTAACCGCGTATGTCTCAAAAAGGTCGGCTGCCATACCCGCACAGTCACCCACATTATCACCCACATTATCAGCAATGGTAGCCGGGTTTCTGGGGTCATCTTCAGGGATGCCGGCCTCGACTTTGCCGACCAGGTCAGCTCCCACATCAGCTCCTTTGGTAAAGATCCCGCCGCCCAGCCGTGCGAAAATCGAAATCAGGCTTCCGCCAAAACCTAAGGCCACCAGGGCCATAATATCATGGGTTGCGGCATAAAACCCGGATACGGCTGATAGTGCCAGACCGGCCACTATCATTCCAGTAACTGCACCGCCCCTGAAGGCCAGAGCCAGAGCGGGCGCAAGCCCTTTTTTGGCGGCTTCTGCCGTTCTTACATTGGCGAGAACCGATACCCGCATTCCGATATATCCTGCCATGAATGATGCGGTCGCACCAACCAGAAATCCAATGGCGGTTTTTACGCCAAGGGTGGCAAAGATTATAATGCAAATAATGATACCGGCAACGCCCATACTTTTAAGCTGCCGGTTTAAATATGCAATTGCGCCTTCTTGAATAGCGCGGGCAATTTCCTGCATCTTTTCATCTCCGGCAGGCGCTTTTTTGACAACTCCGGCCAGAGAAATCGCAAAAAGCACTCCAAAAACACCTACCAGCGCGCAAAACAAAGGTAAATTATTCAATACAGCTTCCATTCTTCCCTCCATCTGAATAGTTAACTTGAAATTACAATTCTTTTATCGTTGAACCTGTTCATCCCTTCCTTTGCACCT
>JBARSG010000044.1:0-2071 GCA_049644625.1 Desulfobacterales bacterium
AAGCCCAGAGGTTTTATCAGCAGAAAATGGCTAAAGCAAACGGCGCTGTTGCCACCAAGGCCCTTGCCAACAAGTTGGCTCGTGCTTCCTATTTTATCATGCGGGACCAAGTACCGTTTGATGAAGATATGCTTTTCAAATAATTAGTTTGGGTGCGACAGTGAACCGGCAATGGGGTTGGCATTAAACCACAAGATCTGATTGGTATCTTCCGCACCCAAATGACAAAAGATCATGGCCTTGTTATCAGAAACAAAGAGCAGTTAAACGATGGAAAAGTTTTAAGGGAGGTATGATGCGTTAGCATTATTTGTTTTGAATTTTGGGCGTGGTAGCGAACCGGCAATGGGGTTGGTATAAAACCACAAGACTTGATTGGTAACTGCCACGCCCACCAACAGACGGCAATCGTTTTAACATCCTGATTCGCCTATGCCGTGAGTCCACAAGGGGTTGGCTAATAACCATAAGATTTGTGATAAAAACAATTGAACACGGTATGGCACTGAAGATTTTCTGGGGTCCGAATGGACCAGGGGCCGTATTTTAAGCATTGTGCATACAGCACATACATTTTGCCTAAAATACAATTGCCTTGAACCTGATGGGTGACTGGTGCGGATCAGTATATACTGACCGATAACCAATAAAAATGAAATAACGGATGCGGACAGGTGATAAAGCAAGGCCGTGCTGTTGCGGGAAGTTGATGGATTCGTAAAAAGCCTGAACTATTTAATTTTAATAAATTATCAGCCTGCTTATTCGGACTTTTTACGAATACATCAAGGGCCAAGCGAAAAAAGTATATTTTTTGCATAGGGGAGGTGTTTTTTCTCTTGACCCGCCCTTTAATGGGTGACCCCATTTCTTCTTCGTTACAATATCAATAGCCAATCTTCAATCCAAACATCCAGGATCAAGCAACCGGCAACAAGTATCCAGTATTTTGCAACAAGTAGCAAGCAACTAAAAAGTAAATGTCAACATTTCACCATAGTCCCGGACTTTCTAAACAACAAACATCGAGATACCAATCAAAAAGGAGATTTTAATATGGAACTTCGTATAACTATTGAAATTTGGCAAAAAGGTAAGTGGTTCATTAGTAAGTGCCCCGAATTGGATTTTATTTCTCAGGGGGAGACCAGTGAGGAAGCCAAAAAAAACCTTTTAGAAGTTATTCAGATTCAATTGGAGGAAATGGAAGAAACCGGTACGTTGGATGAATATCTTGCTGAATGCAGTTACGAAAAGCGAGATAACGTAATTATTCCAAAAATAGAAATGATCGGATTTGAGAAGTTTACATTGCAGGTTGCATAAATGCCAAAAATTATACCTACTCATTGGAAAAAGCTAATAAAAGTGTTTGAAAACTATGGCTGCCAATACAAACGAAAAAAGGGCTCACATCATATTTTGACTCATCCTGAAGCAAAACGGGCCATAGTGATTCCAGAATATGATGAAATCGATGTTGAAATAATAAAGAACAACATGCGTACTGTTGGAATGAAAAGGGATGAATATTTTGAATTATTGAAAAAGAGTTAAAATTATTTCTTATTGTCATGAAGTTATGCACCTTCTGACCGAACCTATCGTGCAACACTTCGACAGTGAATCCAGGTGAAAACATCAGAAAGCTAAAAAAGAAGTTTAATTTGTAAAGAATGGAAATTCGATTTTTATATTTTGTTGCTTTGCAATCATCAGTTTTACCCCCGCCTGCCCAATTTATCCCGTTAAATCTTTTTGGCTTTTATTTATCTGGGATGGAATCTATTTTTCAGTTTATTCCATCAGGGTGAAATTAAGAAAAATATCACCGGGATCGAAAAACTATTTAACCGAGGCGAAAATCTTCAATCAAAACATCCAGGATCAATGAACCAGCAACAAGTATCCAGTATTTTGCATCCAGCATCAAGCAACTAAAAAGTAAATGTCAATATTTCACCATCGTCCCGGAGTTTCCTTGCGCAAAAGAGGATATGATGCCATTCATGCTCAGGAACTGGATCGGAAAGGACGGTCTGCTTTAGATCAGCTTCTATTTGCCATACAG
>JBARSG010000045.1:0-3444 GCA_049644625.1 Desulfobacterales bacterium
ATGTAGGACAGCCGAGATCACCTTGATTATGGCTGTTTTGTAGATGAACAGCCCTGATAGGAGTGTTAAGATTATAACACTGGATAAACGGATGGTTGTCTTTTTCATTTTATGATTTATCCGCAGAAAGACGCAAACTTTAATTAGACAGGATTAACAGGATCATCAGGATATTTTTGCCTTTCCGGAAGAAAGGCAAAACAAACGATCCCTCTTCGAGGGAAAAGCTTTTTGCTTGGTGGTGATGGCACCCTCAAGTTCACTAAGGATAGACCACAGTGGAATCCCCTGATAGGAGTCCGCGGAGCAGAATTCCACAGGGCAGGTATTTGCGCAAAGCCGCCGTATCATTTCCGCCAGCGGCGGATTGGTCTTTCTCAGCTATATCTGGAAGCTGAGAAAAAGATCGTGTAAATCCTGTTAATCCTGCTTGCCCAGTTAAATGAACTTACGTATTTAACAGGGGTCAAGTAATTCTTCTAATGATCTTGGCGGGGTTGCCGGCGACAACAGTATTATCAGGAACATCTCGGGTCACGACACTCCCGGCACCGATAACTGAGCCGGACCCGACAGTTATACCGCATAACAGGGTTGCATTTGAGCCGATTGATGCACCTTGTTTGACAACTATCGGGATGACCTCCCAGTCATCATCTGTTTGCAGTCCTCCGGATTCACTGGTTGCCCTGGGATATTTATCGTTAATAAACATGACTCCATGGCCGACAAATACATCATCCTCAATCGTTACACCCTCGCAGATAAATGTGTGGCTTGATATTTTACAGCGTTTTCCGATAAAGGCATTTTTTTGTACTTCGACAAACGGACCGATTTTGGTGTTGTCATCGATTTTACAGCCGTAAAGATTGATGAAATCGTTTAAAATGACGTTTTCGCCTAAGACAACGTTTGATGCTATTTTTTTTGTTTTTGTTTCCATTTTTTATCTTCTGACAGGATTTACTGGATTACTTGGATAAATTTATATCTTTCTTAGTTTCCAGACGAAACTAAGAAAACGCAATCGCCTCCGGCGTAATATTTATTCTGTACCCTTAACACCCCGATATTTGCGTTTAACATCAACTCCGGATGGGCCGAAGTTTATAAGAAGGCCGATATCCTTCTTTAGTCCATTGAGATAATTGACTAATTGTACCTCATGATTTTTCACTATATTTTGAACTGACTTCAGTTCTACTACAACAGTATCTTCCACAAACAAATCAGCCGAAAATTCACCGACTACCTGATTGTCATAGTAAACCTGCAAAGGCTTTTCGTCTTCAACCTTCATGTTGTTTTTGGTCAATTCGATAATCATGGCTTTTTTATAGACACTTTCCAAAAAACCGAAACCCCTGCCCGCCATCGCGAGCCGTAATCAAGATATTTCCTTTAAATAAGATTCAAGACGGTTTTTCAGGAAACGCCGTCCAAATCCGCTTTTAAAATATTTTTCCCGCTTGATAGCATCGATTTCATTTAAGCAGGCTTCAAAATAAATTAGCCTCAAAGGACGTCTATGTAATGTTGAGGAAACCAACCCTTTTTCGTGTTCTTCGAGCCTTCTTTCCAGTTTCTTAGTAAAGCCTATATAAAATTTATTATCACTTTCACTGAGTAAAACATAGGTATAATACATAAAAAGGTTCATTCCAGTAACTCGCTCAGGCGAGGCGGGCGGGCTAACTCATTAAAAACTTTATATGCGCAGCCGATTATTTTGTGTGTGATTTCTTCGAATTCCATTGTATTGTCTTAGACAGGATTGACGGGATTTACTCGATAAAGTTTGTTAACATCGCTTTCCAGACGAAAACGATGTTATTCAATCCACCTTCGGTGGAGAAAGAAATAAAAGAAATAAGCGGTGCTATAATACAATTTCGCTTTTATTCATGAAATAACCATCTCGCCGGAGGCGATTTGGTTTGCTCAGTTTCCTCTCTCCGAGGCGTAGGCTCTACGAGCCGGAGGCAGGAAACTGAGTAAAGGATATCCTAATAATCTTGTAAATCCTGTCTAAAAATTAACATCTAACTCAATGGGTGCGCCTTTTTTTCGCAGGGACTCTTTTGATGCCACAAGTACTTTGACGACTTCAAGACCGGCTTTCCCGTCAGTCATGGGCTTTTTACCGTTAATGATGCAATCAGCAAAATGCTCGGTTGCCACAGCAAGTGCCTCAAACTCTTCTAGTTTCGGTGCATACATATCACCAATTCTGTATTGTATCTTCAAGCGATACAATTCCTCTTTTGTCTCATAAAGATCAACGCCTTTGTCATAAACTTTGACTTTCTCACTGGGATTATTATCGTCATAAAGAATCATTTTAGAAGTTCCGCCGATCAGAGTATGCCGAATTTTAACCGGTGATACCCAACTTACGTTAATATGTCCTACTACATTGTTTTCCATATAGATCGTCAGAAGAGATTTTGGCACGATTCCATTACCATAGTAATCGGAACCGGTAGCAGACACGGTGAATTTCTTAAGCGGCATTAAGTAGTCCATGATCGATATATCATGTGCAGCAAGATCCCAGACTACATCCACATCCTGCTGAAAAAGACCAAGATTTACACGGGTGGAATCATAATATATCAAATCGCCCAACTCACCGTTTTCAATGATCTCCTTAATCTTTCGAACAGCCCCGGTATAGATGAAAGTATGATCAACCAAAAGTACTTTGTTCTTTTTCGAAGAAAGATCAATTAACGTTTTAGATTGTTCAACCTTTTCCGTCATGGGCTTTTCAATCCACACATGTTTATCATTCAAAAGGGCCTTATATGCCAGATCAAAATGTGTAGAGACCGGTGTGGCGATGGCGATGGCGTCCAGTTTTGTATCTCTAAAGAGATCATTTGTATCCTTAGTCAATTTTACCTGGGGATACAGCCTACCGGCCATTTCCAGTCGATCGGGCGAAAAGTCGCAAATCGTCAACAGTTCCATATCCGGATTGTTGTTGAAGTTTCGAGCTAAGTTTGGCCCCCAGTAGCCATAGCCGATTAGGCCGATGTTAATCATGTAATTTCTCCTTATTAATAGAAAGGATTAAATTCTTATTTTTTCTTTTTTATTAGACAGGATTTACAAGATTATTAGGATTTATTTTTTCTCCCATTTTCCTGATGAAAATGGGAAAAGACAAACCGCCTGCGGCGGAAGTAATTCTACCTTTCCAGCCAAGCTCCCTATAGTTTCCTTAACATTGAATCTAAAAGAGCGATTGAAAGGCAAGGAATCAAGAGAAAAAAATCCGGTCTATCCTGTAAATCCTGTCAGATATTTTAAGAGCGATTTATATATTCCTTGATCGATTTCACCACATATTCGATCTGCTCCGGTTTCAACTCAGGGAACATTGGGAGAGAAAGCAGACGATCGGCGATATTTTCGGTAACCGGGAAAGCCCCCTTT
>JBARSG010000046.1:0-1816 GCA_049644625.1 Desulfobacterales bacterium
AAGCCCAGAGGTTTTATCAGCAGAAAATGGCTAAAGCAAACGGCGCTGTTGCCACCAAGGCCCTTGCCAACAAGTTGGCTCGTGCTTCCTATTTTATCATGCGGGACCAAGTACCGTTTGATGAAGACATGCTTTTCAAATAATTGGTTTGGGTGCGACAGATACATAACAAAAGATAATTGCTTTGTTACCAGAAACAAAAGGAAATGGAGTGAATGATGCGTTAATAATTTTATTTTACATTTTGGGCGTAGCAGCGAACCGGCAAAGGGGTTGGTATAAAACCACAAGACTTGATTGGTAACTGCAACGCCCATCAACAGACGGCAATCGTTTTGACATCCTGATTCGCCTATGCCGTGAGTCCACAAGGGGTTGGCTAATAACCATAAGATTTGTGATAAAAATAATTGGCTCTTCACATAAATGTATGCACCATTTTCGGCCATGGTAGATCAGCTAAGCAATGGTAAAGGTTTAAAATGTGATTCCTTATAGACCTGAAGCCGTATGCTCTGCGACTGATAATTTTAGCTTTGTTGTTAAGGCCTTCAACTGATGCATTGTTGATTGGCAATTTAAAATAACTGAGGATGTTTTCCTCATGCCGGCGTATCATCCAGGCAAACTTTCTGATGGGATCTAATCGGCAATGTGTTGCCCACCAGAACCATTGTTTAAGGTATTTAGACGCCCAGCCTACGGTTTTATAAGACCATAGATTTCGAAAGCTTTCTTTGAGTAAATAGGCACGGTTAATTTTCAAGTTCAATTTCTCAAGGCTACCGAGTTTGGCCTTTTGCTTTTCGGTCAGGTTCCATGGGTTCTTTAGCCAAATATAGCGAGAGTGTTTTATCAACTGTTTATGCTCTTTTCCCTTTTCTTTTACTTCATCACGGCGCACCTGATCGACAGCAGTCATTAGATGGCGAACGATATGAAATTTGCCGAATACCAACAAGGCATCTGGGGCTTTCTCTTCAATCACTTTGATGTATGGCATCCACATATCACAGCAGATACCCTGCAGACCTTTGGCTATGTCCGGGCCTATGTAATCAAAAAATTGTCTGAGCGTCTGTTCGCTTCGGCCTTCACCGGACCAAATCAGTTTTTTGGTCTTAAGATCGTAAACATTAGTAAGGTACTTATGGCCTTTTCTTCTGGCAATTTCATCAATGCCGATATGGGTAATGCCGGAAAGGTTCCTGTGTTCAAGTCCGTATGTAACAATGAAATCAACGGCTGCAGCCACCGTTCCCCAGGAACACTGATACAATCGAGCCACCTCTATCCAAGGCAAAAGCCTGGCCCAGTTGGCCAGATAGTAGGCAAAGGCATCTGTAAACCGCCGCTTTCCCGCAGCCCAGGGGATGCGTTCAACACAAATGCCACCGCAGTGTTTGCACATCACCCGTCGCGGTGAATAAATTAGAAAAACAGGCATGCCCCATAGCGGAACATGTCTGAACTGTCGCTCTGGCCTTTTATCTCTGTATTTTCCAGTTTGGCCACATCTGCCGCAACGGGGCCTGTAACGTCGATCGGGAACAATTTTGATACTAATTCCAAAACAACATTGTTCAATTGAATCAACTCTAAAACCTTGCAATGAGATTGTTTCTTTGATTAAAGATCTAATAGGCATGAGTTCCTCCTGGATAATAGTGTGTTGGGCAATACACTAACTATCCGGAAGAGCTCATGCTTTGCAATTCTTTAATGAATTTTTATGCACCTTTTTGTGTAAGGAACCAAATTTATTTTCTTTCACTATCGATAGAACTTTCCATTCTATCCATTTGTATGAACCATC
>JBARSG010000047.1:0-2726 GCA_049644625.1 Desulfobacterales bacterium
GTCTGGCAGGCGGGCTTGATTATTATTCTAAAAATATAAATTCTAACCCCATAGCAAATACCATTTCTTCATTAGTTCAAAAAACTAATTTTTTCGAATGGACAGGCTGGCCTCCTGAGTCTGTAAATGCTTTAACATCAAATCATGATACCTACAATAATGCTATTATAGGGCAAAACATTGCTTCTATTGCTATTTCAATAGATAATTATTTAACCAATAGAGTACATGACCTTGTTATGCAAGACAACGATTTAAAAAGAGTTTTCACTATTATTATGCACACGAATATTTCACAAATTATAGTACCATTACTTTTAGATTAATGATGGATTAATGAACATGGAGTTAAGAAAGAAATTGTATAATCGGGTAGCCGGGGGTTTTTCTCCCCCAGCCCCCACAACACGCAGCATGCGGGTCCGCACTGCGCGTTTCACTTAAATTACCGGACCGTAGTCGGGTAATGAATGTTTACCCACAGTTCTTTGACAGACAGCAGACCTTGATCTTTGAGCCATTGATTTGTCATACCGGTTTGCGTAGCTAACGTCCGGGCACATTTCCAAGGGCCTTTACGAGAAAAGCTCATGGGAATAGCCACATTCGGATGGGCACCCATTTTAAGAAGATTGCGAACTCGGGTGCGGACATAGCGCCATTGTTTCCAATGACACATGCGCACTCGCCTCCGGAGCCAGTGATCAATTTCAGGAATCGGACGATAATACTCCGATATACCGAAGTAGTTAATCCAGCCCCGAAGATATTGGGCAAGCTTCTTCATACGGTACTCCATGGACACGAACCAGCTTCGACCAGTCAGCCGTTTGATTCTCCATTTAAATTGACGGAAAGCCTTGTCTGACCACCGAATCTTGGTACCTTTAAAGGTAAACCCCAAAAAGTTCGTGTCATCCGTTTTTGCTACGCGGCTTTTCTTCTTGTTGATCTTGAGTTTGAGCTTACGATTGAGAAATCGCTCGATACTTTGGGACACTCGCACTCCTGCCCGGTGACTCCTCACTAACACGAGAAAGTCATCAGCATAGCGGACAAAACTGTGCCCCCTCTTCTCAAGCTCTTTATCCAAATCATCCAGAAGAATATTAGCCAGTAGTGGGGATAACGGCCCGCCTTGAGGAACACCCTTTCGGGTATCCTGACGGCGGCCATTGACCACCACACCGGCTCTCAGATACTTACCGATCAGCTTTAGGACACGTTTATCTCTGATTTTCCGGGCCACCCGGTGCATAAGCACATCATGGTTGACCATATCGAAGGAAAACACGACACACTACCCACCTCGACGATTTTCCGTCAAGGGTAACAATTATCAAGGCCCACCACCCATTGCAAGGAAAATCCCTTGATGTTCTCGGTTGGCTCCACCGAAATGAGATTTTACATTTAACTTTAGTTCTGCCAGACGGAACTCGATCTTACATTCCTGCCTCATGGACCAATCTGAGTCAACTGTGTCCCCAAAAATTCAAATCACCTGACAACCCGGCGACAAGCAATCTTATTGCCTCGACATCCAACTTATTACAGGTACGGAAGATAGTAGATGTTCTCCTTGGTAAGATATATCCTTTAGAGCAAAAACCTGAAAATGCTTTAAAGGAGGGACATAACCGTGCACAAACAAATGGAACTTTGGCCCGATCCGGAAGAACCGCAACAAACTCAAGAGATTTGGGAAAGTCTCAATCATCAACAGCAAAAAAAAGTCATAACCGCTCTATCACGCCTCATCAGCAAGAGTCTTTACCTGGAAAGAACAAATCAAACCAGGGAGGTAAAGCATGAGGGATAGTCAAAAAATCAAACCGACTCACCTGCAACGGTCAGCATATGTATATGTGAGACAATCAACCGCCGCCCAGGTCGAATACAATCGTGAGTCCACTGAAAGGCAGTATAAGCTGATGGATAGAGCTATCAGCCTGGGGTGGCCGAAAAAGCAAGTTCGGGTCATTGATGAGGATTTGGCTCAATCCGGTGCCAGTACATCACACCGCAAAGGCTTTACAGCAATGATCTCAGATGTCGCCCTCGGACATGTTGGTCTGATCCTATCCATTGAGGTCTCCAGAGTGGCACGAAACAACTCCGATTGGTATCGATTACTTGATCTATGCAGTGTAACCAATACTCTTATCGGAGACAGTGACGGTCTCTATCATCCTGGCCTTTTTAATGACAGGCTTTTACTTGGCATGAAGGGGACCATGGCCGAAGCAGAACTTCATGTGATACGAGCAAGACTGGAAGGTGGTATCCGTAATAAAGCTGCCAGAGGAGAACTACGCCGTGGACTGCCAGTCGGTTTTATCTGGGGTGATCAAGATGGTGAAGTTCTAATGCATCCTGACCAGGCCGTCACTGGAGCTATTCATACCGTTTTTGAAAAATTTGCACATATGGGGTCTGTTCGACAAGTATGGCTCTGGTTTCGATCAAAAAACCTCCTTTTTCCGTTACAGACAAATCTTTTACCGGAAATTAAATGGATTACAGCCAGCTATCATGCTATTCACTCTGTATTGACAAATCCGGTCTATGCAGGTGTCTATGCTTATGGTAAAACACGACAAGAATGCTTTGTGGATGAAACCGGTCAGATTAAAAAACGAGTTAAGCGTTTACCTCAATCACAATGGTCGGTATTAATTCATGATCACCATAAAGGTTTTATTGACTGGAAAAATTACAAGATG
>JBARSG010000048.1:0-2427 GCA_049644625.1 Desulfobacterales bacterium
ATATCCACCTTTCCAAGAGTTGCTAAAGCCAGAGCTTTGACAGCAGCACCGGATGCCTGGCAAACCGTATCCGGAATATCCTTGGGACCCTGACAGACCCCGGCCAGAAAAACTCCGTCCGTAGCAGTATCCATAGGACCCAGTTTTGGGTGTTCCTCCAGAAAAAACCCGTCCGCGCCCTGGTTGACTCCAAAAATTCTGCCTACCTCTATTGAATCGTTGCGGGCTTCCATGGCAACACACAGAACCGCCATATCCACTGGAACCCGTATGGGTCGCCCCAAAAGGGTATCTTCTGCAATGGCAATGAGTTTACCCTCCTCTTCCGGTTTGATGGCCTGGTCGGTAATCTCGGCCACCTTGCCCCTGATAAAGTTGGTTCCTTCTTCTTGGCATCTTTTGTAAAATTCCTCGTACCCTTTGCCAAAACAGCGCATGTCAATGTAAAAATTGAATATTTGAGCATCGTGACCGACTTTTTCATGGATTAGATGGCCATACTTGAGGGCGTACATGCAACATACCCGGGAGCAGTATTCGTGATAGTTTACATCCCGGCTGCCAATACAATGAAGAATGGCCACGCTTTTCGGAGTTCGGGTTAACTCACCGTTTTCGTCTCTGATAAGGATCTCGCCGCCGGTGGGTCCGGTAGCATTGCTGAGGCGCTCGAATTCGAGGGAGGTAAAGACATTGGGGTATTTGCCATAGCCAAACTGCTTCATAGGCGTGGGATCTATGATGTCGTATCCGGTTGCAATGATAATGCTCCCAACCTTTACCTCTGATTTCTCTTCCTTCATGCTGTGGTCCACCGCCTTTGCCTCACAAACCCGGACACATTCCATACATTCACAGCAAATACCGCAATTAAGGCAGCGCAAGGCTTCTCGTTGTGCCTCACTCTCTGAAAAGCCAAGGTCCACTTCGTCAAAGGAAGCAGCGCTGATCTCTGGGTCCAAATGCTGTGGATGTGCCCGGGACTCCCGGCAAAGCTCATCCGGAATTTCCTGCCAATCGCGGCCCGGTTTTTCCTGGGCCTCAAGCTGCTTTGCATAGAGGTCCAGATCCTCGTCATTGATATAGCGATGGATCGCCTCCACAGCCTTGTGACCGGCGGCTACCGCCTCTATCACCGTTGCCGGACCCATGACCGCGTCGCCTCCGGCAAAGACGTAAGGGATGTTTGTTTGCATTGTCCGGGGGTTTACCTTCGGGGTATTTCGCGGAGACCATTGAAGGTCAGGCTCCCGGTCGGCCCAGGGTGCATGGATCTTCTGACCAATGGCCGGGATCACCGCATCACAGGGGATCACGAATTCGGAGCCGGCCACCGGCACCGGGCGACGGCGTCCGCTGGCATCCGGTGGTCCCAGTTCGGTTCGGATGCATTCAAAGCCGTCGACCTTGCCCTGTTTTTCAAGAATCTTGACCGGAGCGGTGAGAAACAAAAGGCGAATCTCTTCCTTTTTAGCTCCTTCAATCTCTTCAGCATAGGCCGGCATCTCCCGTTCCGAGCGACGATAAACCACAGTAACTTCCCGGGCGCCCAGGCGCTTTGCAACCCGTGCTGCATCGATGGCCACATTTCCGCCGCCAACGACGACAACTTGTCTGCCGGGACATGTTTTATCCCCCAAATTTACTTGCCTTAAAAAACGAACCGCATCGATAACCCCTTGGGTGTCCTTCTCACCAGGAATGTGCATATCCAGGGAATCATGAGCTCCGATTCCGAGAAATACAGCGGAAAAACCCTTTTCTTTCAAATCCTTAAGTGTAAGATCAGACCCGAACCGGACTCCGGTTCGCGTCTTGACACCCAGGCGGAGAATATAGTCGATCTCATGATCAAGAACTTTTGGAGGGAGACGAAAATCCGGAATTCCCACCCGAAGCATTCCGCCCAAGACGTCAAGGGCCTCAAAAATGGTTACCTGATAGCCCTTTAACCGCAGGTAATATGCTACGGTCAGCCCGGAGGGCCCTGAGCCGACCACTGCCACCTTTTCCGAACGTTCCTCGATTTCCGGCGGTTCGAGTTCTTTCAGGTTTGCATGATCTGCGGCAAAGCGCTTCAAATCCCTGATGGCAATCGCCTCATCCACCTCCAACCTTCGGCATTGAGATTCACAAGGATGCGGGCAGACTCGTCCAAGTACTCCCGGCAGCGGCAGTCGCTCCATAATTAACCGGGTAGCCTCCCGGTACTTGCCCTGGCTAATGAGCTGGACATAGCCCTGGACATTGATGCCCGCGGGACAAGCGATCACACATGGAGCCCGGTCCTTTTTATCTATACAGAAAGTAATGGGTACGGCCTGTGGAAAGGCTCTGTAAATGGCCGCGCGATTACCCAGCCCTTCATCCCATTCACTCGGGATAGACACCGGACAGACATTAACACATTCACCACACCCGGTACAG
>JBARSG010000049.1:0-2374 GCA_049644625.1 Desulfobacterales bacterium
TACCAGAGGATTATCCCTTCTTTTTCTACAAAAGCATTCTTGATAATTATCCAGAATCTTTTTTAGTAGCGTGCCCTAAGGATGATTTTAATCAGATTCTAGGCTATATTATGTGGAGAGTGGAAAGAACATCTTCTAAAAATAGCCTTCAATTATTAAGTAAAGGACATCTAGTGTCAATTGCCGTCAGTGGAGATTGTCGAAGACAAGGAATCGCAACATCTTTACTAGCTAAAAGTATGCCTGAGATACAAAAACAGAATATAAGGGAATATGTGTTAGAAGTAAGAGTCTCAAATTATAGCGCTATAAACTTATATGAATCATTTAAATTTAAAACTGAGGGAATAAAGAAAAAATATTATAAAGACGGAGAAAATGCCTACTTTATGGTTCATAAACTTAATGAGAATTAAAATATTTTCTTTCCCAACTCGCTTTTAACCTTATGCCTTAAAATAAAATTGTGTGATACGACCACGTTTTTTAATGATTACTATGTCTGAAATAGAAGTGGCGTCTAATTGGGAAATCGCGTCTACGAAAAAAATGATTTCCCATTCTTTTGGTTTTGTCATTTTTAGTTACTTATCTAGTGTTTTCTCACTTTCTGTTTTTTATTTTTATGAGGTCGAGATTGGCTTGCCAATTAATTTACTTGGTATCTCATTCGTGATCTATGCAATTTGGAGTATGATAAATTACCCTCTATTGGGGTATTTGACTGATAGACCAATTCCATTGATGAAGAAGTGGGGGATGAGGACGCCATGGATCATAATTTCGGCTTTCTTATCAGTGATATTTTTTTTTCTTATCTACACGCCACCTATTTATGACGCAAAAACGAACCCGTGGCCAATTTTTTGGTATATGCTAATCATGACTTGCCTTTTTGACACATTTTTTACAATTTTTAATGAACATTTTGTTGGAGGTTTTGTTAACCAATTCCGTGAAGATTTTGAAAGAAGAAGGGCAAGTGGAATAAATATGATTTTTAGTGGTATACTTCTTTTCTTTATGGGATTTATATGGCCACTTACAATTATTTATGGTGACAGAAGCACCTTTGTATTAGCTGCGTTAATAGCAGTGTTAGTTTTGATCGTTTGCATCATTATTATTATACCCGGCATATATGAGTCTGAACAAGCTAAAGCTCGTTATCTACAGGGACGTATGGAAGAAAATACAACCTCTTTCTGGAAAATGATGAAACTAATATTTCGCCAAAAAAATTTTCGAAGTTCTCTCATTGCTTCTATATTGGGCGGAATAGCAGGGGCTTTAGGCCTAGCCTCAGGTATCTATTTTATGAAGGATGTGTTAAGATTACCTCTATACCTTTCAATATATACTTCTATGGCATATTTTATAACTTTTCTTGTAGCTATGCCTTTTTGGCTTAATTTTATAAGGAAACATGGGCATGTAAAAACTTATACACTGGGTTTATTTTTAGCGAGTTTATCTCTCATACCATATTTATGGATAACAACTTTAGAGGAAGCTATTATATTTTCATTTGTGCGGGGCGCAGTTGATTGTAGTACTGCAATTGTAATATTAATGATTATATCAGATGTGTATGATGAAATCACTCTAATTACAGGGAAACATCAGGAAGCAACACTTCTGGGAATTAGACTGTTTTTCGTACGCACATCCGTAATTTTTCAAGCTATCATTATCACATGGGTACATATTGCCACTGGATATAATCCTGATCCTCATGCTGTACAAAGTGCTACAGCTGTTTGGGGGATTCGTGTTCACACGGTATTGATTCCAATGATTTGCATTTTCTTGAGTGGTCTTGTTATGTTATTTTTTTATGATCTGAAAGGAGAAAAACAAAAAGTCATTAAAAACAAATTGCGTGAAAGAGGACTCTGATTCTTATTTGTTAAAATAAATTGAATTAAAGCATAATGAGATGTATAAAAAAAAGAAATACACAATATTTAGAATTTAACTAATTCAACATTATTCTACAGTCTATCAAGGAATTTCTCAACGATACTTGGCATAAAAATAATAATTTTTTGAGAGGGATCTTGAGAAATATCCCTTATTGTTTGTAATGTTCTAAGCTGAAGTGCCCCTCTTTCTACTGACATAAGAGCTGCCGCCTTCTGTAGATTCTCTGCTGCTTCTAATTCTCCTTGAGCACCAATGATTGCTGCCCGCTTTTCCCTTTCAGCTTCTGCTTGTGCTGCCATGGCTCTTTTCATTATATCTGGTAACTCTATTTCTTGCATTTTAATACTTTTAATATCAATGCCCCATTCAGCCGTTTCGGTATCAACTATCTCGCGTATGGCAGTTGCTACTTTTTCTCTTTCAGTTAACACACTATCCAGCTCCATAC
>JBARSG010000050.1:0-1646 GCA_049644625.1 Desulfobacterales bacterium
GACGATACGGAAAAACATGTCTCCTCTTTAATTTGATGGACAAACTCGATGAAATCGGAATAGCTTCTGCATACATCGATCTCAATGCTTATCCCGGCCTTGGAAATTTGGCTGAAGCTTATACACATCGCACGACTAAAGCCCTTGAGACAAATACTGATAAATTGATGAAAATTTTTTCAAGTCTTCGTCTACTTCGGCCAAAGATATCAGTTGGACTCAACGGCTCGATGAGTGCCGGGGTTGAGGTTGCTGTCCAGGAGAAGGCGTCACTGTCCGCGCTAATCGAAGGTATGAATCATGCAGATCGGCTTGCAGCGAAGCAAAACCGGAAATTAGTCGTTATTATCGATGAATTTTCCGATCTCACAAAGTTTAACGGTCATGGTCTTGAAAAGGCGCTGCGTTCGGAAGTCCAACAGCATGAGCACATCGGTTATATTTTTTCAGGTTCGGAAGAATCGGTGATGCTTTCCATGGCAAAGGATCGAAAGCGGGCATTCTATAAACTGGGACGGATTATGGGGCTCGGTACCATCGAAAGAAAACCGTATACCGACTTTATCATGAACTGGCTATGCAAAGGAAACTATACGGCAGATAGAGATGATTTGCAAAAGCTGTTCGAGCTGGGCAATGATATACCGCACAATATTCAGAGACTTTGCCATAACATGTGGGAAATTGCTCGCGAAAACAGAGTGGTCGTGCCGGAACTGATTGATCAGCTTCCGATGATCATTGCGAAGCAAGACTCGCCGCATTACGAATTGTTGTGGCGGTCCGTATCACAACAGCAAAAAAAACTGTTGATGGCCCTGAGCGCCGACCATGATCCCAAACCTTTTTCAAAGGATTTTCAACTTACTTATGGTATAGGTCCTTCATCTTCCATAAAAGCATCCCTGGATTCTCTTGTCAAAAAAGGAATACTCTATAAAACCATCGAGGGAAAGTATCAATTTTCAGATACTTTCATGCCATGCTGGATAGATTATATTGGGGATAAGAAGCAAGGCTGGTAAAAAAATGGGATAAACCGGCAAGTATGTTCTTAAGCAGCCAACTGACTTCTGACTATCGCCTTTCCGCAGCAATCCGGAATCCTTCGGAACGGCGGCATTAGGTTTGAGGAGCGCTTCGCTAAAGGTTTGAGGCAAAGACCTTATTCTTCTTCCAACCTCCAACCTTAAACCTCCAACAGCCGCAGGCTCTGCCTCCGACCTCTGACCCCCGACCCCCGACCCCTGATCCTTGAATCCTTTTAGAATCACCAACTTTTTTGGAGATGACTCTAATTTTTTTATTGCTATTATTAAGGTTTTAATATAGCAAATTTAATTATACTCTCACTTGAAATCGGTCGTCTATTTTAAATCAATTTCCTGTTAAAAATTAAGAGAATTTACAAAATATTAGCTACCTCCTTTTTAGAAGAGGAATTTATTGAAGTTGAAGCGGTTATCTATTTTTATTGTCTTTATCTTTCTTGTTTCTATTCTTTTTGTTAATTATCATCATCGTGAAAATAGGATCTTTCAAGATGGTTCTCTTGTTTTTGATACTGTTGATGATAATTCAGATTTTTCAACTTGTGATATATATCAAGTCCTTTTAACCGCCCGATTTATTTCTACAATTATAAT
>JBARSG010000051.1:0-15793 GCA_049644625.1 Desulfobacterales bacterium
AGGGTTCAAGGGTTCAGTAACCCTGAACAGTGAACCCGGAACCCGGAACCTCTGAACCCAGAACCTTTGAACCTCTGAACCCTGAACCTCTGAACCCTTAAAAAAGATCAAAGGAATGGATTATGAAAAGCCTTTTGTATTCTGTTTTTATTTTGCTGGTGATGACCCAAACCGTGGGTGCAGATGACAAAGATGTCGCAAAAGAATTATTAAAAAGCAAGATTGAGGCAGCAATTGCTGTTTTACAAAAGAACGATCTTGATCATCAGGAAAAGAACAAACAAATCATCGAAATTGTAACGCCGATGTTTGATTTTCCACTCATGGCCAAACTCTCTCTGGGGAGAAAATACTGGCCCGGCGTGGTCAATGAAAAGCGACAGAGATTCACCGAGCTTTTTACCAAACGCTTGAAGGAGTCGTATCTCGACAAGCTCGCGCTTTATACCGATGAAAAGGTGGTTTTTAAAACGCCTGTTCAGGAAAAAAGAAAAATTAAGATTCAGACCGAATTGATCTCGAAAAACAACACCATATCCATGCTGTACAAGTTTCATGAATCAACGAACAGCTGGTTGATTTATGATATAGAAATCCAGGGTGTCAGTATTATTTCGACCTACCGGTCTCAGTTTGACCAAGTCCTCAACAAAGGCACTATTGATGAGCTTTTAATCAAATTGGAAAAACCGGAAAAACCGGAAAATAAATAATCCGCCTTAGCTGAAATACTCTTATCTAACGATTAATATGGCAAAACTTCACTCTCTGACTGTCTCTTTTTTCGATAAGGTCATATTAAAGCGGCCCGGACTCGCCATTATCTTTATTTTGGCGGTGGTCTCTTTCCTCGGTTATAAGGCTAAAGACTTTAAACTTGACGCATCAGCAGAAACTCTGGTTCTCGAAAATGACGAAGATCTGCGTTATTCGAGACTTATCGATTCACGATATGGTCTGCAAGATTATCTGGTGATGACCTACGCTCCTGAAGGTGATCTGTTTTCAGACCAGGTACTGTCAAACCTAAGCCGGTTGCGTGATGAATTAAAGGGGATGGCAAGGGTGTCTTCAGTGGTTTCAATACTGGACGTCCCTTTGCTGGAAAGCCCGCCGGTGCCGATTAAAGAACTGGCCGGCAATATCCGGACATTGGAATCCCAAACGGTTGACAAAAAACTGGCAAAAATCGAGTTTAAAAACAGTCCTCTTTATCAAAATCTTTTGGTCAGTCCGGATCTTAAAACCACCGCACTTCTTATATACTTTCCAATCGATGATATTTACCGGGATCTACTTGCCCGTCGCAATGGTTTTCAGGAAAAAAAAGCTGCCGGCTCCCTTACTGCTGCGGAAGGTGCTGAATTTAGAAACGTCACCGAGCAATTTAGAAATCATCGGGAAAAGATGAAAAAGGCCCGGCATCAAGATATTGTTGAAATCCGTTTGATTATGGACAAGTATCGTGAAGATGCCCAACTCTTTCTCGGGGGCGTCAGCATGATCGCGGACGATTTGATCAGCTTTATCAAAAACGACCTCAAAGTATTCGGACTTGGGGTGCTGTTTTTTCTAATCCTCACGTTAGGTATTATTTTTAGAAAAATACGCTGGATCTTTTTGCCGATACTCTGCTGTGCTTTTTCCGCAATTGCCATGATGGGACTTCTGGGATTGTTTGACTGGGAGGTTACGGTCATATCGTCTAATTTTATATCCTTACAGCTTATTATCACTATGGCCATAACGATCCACCTGATTGTGCGATATCGCGAACTTAGTTTGAAAAATCCTGATGCCGGGCAACGGGAACTTATTCTCGATACGGTTCGTTTGATGATGAAGCCGTGCCTGTATGCCGCGCTGACAACAATCGCTGGCTTCGCTTCGCTGCTGCTCTGCGATATCCTGCCGGTTATAACATTTGGCTGGATGATGAGCGCCGGGATTAGTGTATCCCTGGTAATGACCTTCCTCCTGTTTCCATCCGTATTGATGCTGACGAGTAAACAACCTCTGCGTCCCGGGAAAAAATCGCGCTTTTCACTGACATCGTTTTTAGCCGGGTTTACCCAGGCACACGGCACATTTATACTCATAATAAGCTGTATTGCCTTTATACTCAGCGCAATTGGAATATCAAGGCTGACGGTTGAAAACAGTTTTATTGATTATTTTAAACATACAACCGAGATCTATCAGGGTATGAAAGTTATCGATCAGAACCTGGGCGGCACCACGCCACTGGATGTGATTGTTGATTTTGAAAAGGTTGGAGCATCAACACCTGCCGCGGCATCTGAGACCGCAACGAAAGATGGCGATGAATTTGACGAGTTTGATGAATTTGATAAAGCGGAAAGCAAAAACAAATATTGGTTTACTTCCGCCAAAATGGCCCGGGTTGTCGCTGTACATAATTATCTTGAAAGTCTGCCTGAAACCGGTAAGATTCTGTCTCTGGGAACCATGATGAAGGTGGCTGAAAAATTAAACAACGGCAAGCCCCTGGACAATTTTCAACTGGCCTTGCTATACAGTGATCTGCCGGAAAAATTCAGAAAAATGGTGCTGACACCTTACGTATCTGTTGAAAATAATGAGGCCCGTTTATCAATCCGTGTCAGAGATTCTGAAAAATCATTAAGGCGGAACGAGCTGCTTGAAAAGATCCGGCATGATCTGGTAAATAAGCTGGAGTTAAAAAAAGAACATGTTCATTTAACCGGAATGCTGGTTTTATACAACAATATGCTGCAAAGTCTCTTTAAGTCCCAGATCCTGACGCTGGGCGTTGTCATATTGGCGCTGATGGGCATGTTCATGATCCTTTTCAGGTCGTTGAAAATTGCCTTGATCGCCATTTTCCCCAATCTGCTTTCCATTGGCGTTGTCCTTGGCGTCATGGGCTGGTTAAAACTCCCTCTGGATATGATGACCATTACCATAGCGTCAATTAGTGTTGGAATTGCTGTAGATGACACGATTCACTATATACACAGATTTACAAATGAGTTTCAAATCGACCGGAATTATATTATGACCATGCATCGGTGTCATGGAAGCATCGGCCATGCAATGTTTTATACGTCGGTGACAATCATTATCGGTTTTTCAATTCTGGTTTTGTCCAATTTTATTCCAAGTATTTATTTCGGTCTGTTAACAGGATTGGCAATGTTGATTGCCTTAATCGCCGCCCTGACGCTTTTGCCGCAACTGATAGTGGTTTTTAAACCGTTTGGGCATGAAGCCAAAGAGGGTTAGTCCGGTTTAGAAAGGTGTTTGATAATATGAAAAAAAGACAACTGACTTCTATATTAGTGCTTTCTTTGTTTTTTATTTTTTTGTCCACCGGATGTGCCCATAGACCGGTGACCTCTCCCCAAGCAGTATCGGAAGATCTGCAAGGTGATCAGAACCGGCAAATCACAACTGGTGAGACGGAACAGATTCCATCAGATCCGGATATGGAAGATAATTCTGATGAAGATTTTTTTGAAGAGGAATTTGAAGAAAAAAAATTACAGGTGGCAGATCCCCTTTCGCCCTGGAACCGGGCCATGTTTCATTTCAATGACAAGCTTTACTTCTGGGCGCTTAAACCTTTGGCCAGAGGATACAAGGCGGTTGCTCCGGATTTTATCAGAACCGGTGTAAAAAATTTTTTCCGCAACATTACAACTCCGATAAGACTGGTCAACTGCATGCTTCAGGCAAAAGGAAAAGGTGCGGCGGTTGAATTTTCAAGGTTTATTGTAAACACAACCATAGGTGTTCTTGGATTTGGGAGTCCGGCTGACAAATATCCTCTACTTGCCCCTCCTGATGCAGAAGACCTGGGCCAAACCCTTGGCAACTATGGCCTTGGAAACGGGTTCTACCTTGTGTGGCCGATACTGGGGCCGTCCACATTGCGCGATTCAATCGGAAGGGCGGGGGACTTTTTTCTGGATCCTGTAAGCTATGTGGAGCCGGCTGAAGCGTCTATGGGCATCAGGGGGTTCGATATGGTCAATAACACCTCATTTCGAATAGGGGATTACGAGTCCCTCAAAAAAGCGGCCATAGATCCATATACGGCACTTCGTGATGTCTATCTTCAGGTCCGGGAAAAGAAAATAAAAGAATAGTCCTAAGCCAACTTCCAGTCTGTTTTGCCGAAAAAAATAGGAAGTTCAGCAGCACATACCGGGCCGACTTTCACAGACCGACCGCTTTGCTCAGCCAGATTGTCACGGATCATCGCCGCGAAGCCCGGCAGGAAAAGGGTTGATTCCGGAGCGATTTGATCCACTTTTTCTCTGGTGAGTATCTGCATAACCCGTTCGGCTGTCAGAACTTCGTAGACGATAGCCATATCCACCGTATGACCATTCGTATCCACAATCAGGTACCAGAACGGGCTCACGGTCGTGGAGAGTATGGCAGTAAGAACCTCACCGGTGAGTTTTGAGTTGCCCGACACCAGGATCGGTGAATCCTTTTCCGGCTGGTTGATGGGAAAGAGCCCGGTAGGTCCGGGATTCGGGAGCTGTAACACCTCTATTTCGGGCAGGACTTCATCCGGCTTTGCCGCCCAGAGCAGGGAAAGAAAACGCTTCCTTGCAATTTTGCAATGGGAGGGTTTGAGTTGTCCGGAACGAAGTTTGTTCAAAAACTCTTCTCGAGTGTGAAACCCGCAGGCCTTGAAGTCGTTTGAAGAAATATAAGTGTTTATCGGAATGCTTTTTTCGTAAAGGTCTGCCCGTAACATTGATTCATCCTTTCTTTCCTAACCAATTATAAGTTGCTAAAGCAAACGGTCGATTTCGGACGTTAAGCGTTTCATTATTTCTCCGGCCTTTCCCATAATGATATAGTCACTGGTTCCTTGTGAAAGCGGTGTTCTTTCCGTATTGATTTCTATAATTTTTGCGCCGGCATTCTTTGCAATAATAGGCATAAAGGCGGCAGGCTGAATAAGGGCGGATGTTCCGATAACCAGCATGATGTCACAATCCGAGGCGACCTTTTGGGACCGATACAGATGTTGCGGCGGTATCATCTCACCAAAGAACACACACTCGGGTCTGTAAATCCCGCCGCATTCACAGCGGGGAGGAATTTGGGTGACATCGATTTTAACTGTTTCTAATCTTTTGTTACAGTCCATGCACCGCTGCCATGCAAAATTTCCGTGAAATTCGATAACATCCGTATTACCGGCCATCTGGTGGAGTCCATCTACATTCTGAGTGATAATGGTTTTTAATATCCCCAACGCTTCAAGCCTGGCCAAGCCGTTGTGGGCGTTATTGGGTCTGGCAGTGTCAATGATCTCTTTCATTCCTTTGATCAGAACATTCCAGACCTTGGCCGGATCTTTTATAAAGGCGTCGATATGGGCATATTCCATTGGATCGAATTTTTCCCATAATCCGCCTTTTCCTCTGAAAGGGGGAATTCCGCTCTCAACAGAAATCCCTGCGCCGGTCAATGCCACAACATTTTTTGCATGAACCAGATCTCTGGCCGCTTTATGAATCACGTTAGTTCGCTTCGCCCCGCCTGCCATTGCAAGGCACGAGCGGGCAGGTCACAACTGGAATGTCCGAGTTAAAAATATAAGCCTAAAAAACCTTTTATTTAATAAAATATAGAAGTTCCGAGATGTATTTAGTGATAATTATGGAGAAAAGGAACGGTATACGCCGAGTTACAAATTAAAAATCATATCACAGGCCACGGCGAAACATTCAAGTTTGTTTCCTTTTTCAGTGATACTTTGCCGGCAGGTTTCGACAATTTCATCCATCTGCCGGTCTGCCCGTTCCTGGTTTAAATGAAATAAGCCCAGCTGCCCAACACCGGCTTTAAGGGCAAGATCAAGGGCATGGGTAAATGCCGAGTGCCCCCATCTCATTGTTGATCCATATTCTTCCAGCGTGTATTCGGCATCATGAATAAGGAGATCAGCGCCTGCGGAAAATTCGAGATAATCTTTATACGAAAGACCCCCGGGGTGCACAAAACCGAGTTCATTGTCTGTCAGAAAGACAAAAGATTTACCATCTTCTGTAAATTTGTATCCGCTGCCGTTGTCAGGATGATTGAGCTGAATGGGTGTTACGGTTACGGAGCCTATTTCGAATTCTGTAGTGAATGCTCCCTGATATTCCATCTTTGCTTTTATCTCGGAATATCTCACAGGGAAATACGGCGGGGCCATAAGCTTGGAGAGGATAGTTTCCACGAATTTTCTGTGAAAGGGACATCTATACAACATAAGTTCGACTTGTTCGCTGTAAAGCGGTTTGAAAAAGGGGAATCCCATTACATGATCCCAGTGGGCATGAGTAAAGATGAGATTATATTTATACCGGTTTTCATCCATTAACCTGTTGCCGAGCCTACGTATTCCGGTTCCGGCATCAATGATTATGATATCATCACTTCTGGTTCTGATTTCAATGCAGGTTGTATCACCTCCGTATTTAATATAATCTGTCCCTGAAACAGGAATGGAGCCTCTCGACCCCCAACACTTGATATACATAATAACCTTTCAAAGCAAATTAATTGGGATTTTCAACCTGTCTTTCCTAAAAAAGTATGCCAGATGCCGTCACGTTCCCATTTTTTTACGATTCGGAGTCGGTTCCGAGATAATTTATAAAGCAAATCCCTTGCCTGACTGCGCAACAGGCCGGACAGAATAAACCACTTATTATTAAAAAACCCAGGCGAAGCTATGAGATGTTTCATAACATCATAGTGTATGTTTGCTATCACAAGATCTGAAGGTGAGTCAATAAAATCCTCGGCACGCCCCTGAACAATTATAATCTGATCTTGCAACTGGTTTAAACGAACATTTCTCAATGCCGTACTCGCAGCTAAAAAATTAAAATCCACTGCAAGTATATTTTTGCAACCCAGCCGGGATGCGGCCAGAGCAAGGAGTCCGGTTCCTGTTCCGAGATCGAGAACCGACTCGATCTTTTCCCGGCTGAAAACCAGTTCAAGGGCTTTAAGGCAGTCCTGTGTTGTAGTATGGGTTCCGGCGCCGAATACAACCCCTGGATCCAGAATGATGGACAGTTGGTTACGGCATGAGTTCATTTTTTTGCATTGTTTTTGCCAGGAGGGCACGATGCTGAACCGACCGACCTCAAAGGGAGTGATCTTACCTCCCTGCCATTGGTCGTACGTCATATAAAATTCGTCAACAAGGGTCAGCTCCGGGTGTGAGGTTAACATTTTTTCCACTTCACCACGGGAGGGTTTGGAGAAGAGAAGAAAAGAGAACTCATCTTCTTGCCAGTTGCCGATAAAATTGTTGCCGAATATTTTTTTGTACGGCTTCAATCGGCCTTGAAGATAGTATATATAAAGATCTTTGTAAGGGGTATCCGGAAATTTATCGTGATTTTTGGATCTGTGTTTTTCTTCAGTCATTTTGGGGTAAATGATCCATATACCAGTCCATTGGGTCCAGCAATGTATAGCCCATCTTTTTTAGTTTTCTTTTCAACGGGGCAATGTTTTGAGTTAAAAGGTATGGAAAAACAGCCCGTTTTCCTTTTTCCCAGTATCTGGCAACCAGAACACTGCCAAATGAAACATGCTCCTCAGTAATGGCATCGACAATTTTTTTCATTTGCCCGATTTTATTTTCCGCGATAATACATAAAAGCGTTCCGGGTTCTTCTAACCCCAGAACATTGACAAATTCGCGTAAAAGATCACGGATGGAAACGATACCTATAAGTTTTTTTTGCTCATCGATAACAGGAAACGCTCCGAAACGTTCTTTTTGCAATAGGATAAGGGCGTCTTGAAGGGTATCTAACGGAGAGAGGGCAACCGGATTTTTTGTCATGATATCTTTTATTTTAATCCCTGAAAAACGTTTCAATGCTTCCATGCCGTTGTCACCAGTTATATGGGAAGACGGCGAGACGCTTCTGATATCACGATCCGTAACTATTCCGATGAGAAAATTACTGTCGTCGACCACGGGAAGGTGGCGAAAGTTATTTTCGGACATTATTTCCCGTGCTTGCGAGATATCAGCGTCTATGTCAATGGTGACGGCATTTCTGGTCATTATTTTGCTGATAAACATTGTATCCTCCAATGGTTAAAGATATTAGGCATTCAATAAAATTTTAACATGGTTTGCGGCCAGTTCCGGAAGGCGTTTTAGGCAGTATCCCCCCTCAAGCACGGAAATCAGCCTTCCGTTTGAGTACATTCCCGCAAGTGCGACAATCCTTTGCATTAGCCTTGAATATCCTTGTGTTGAGAGATGAATATCTGACATATCGTCGTCAACATGGGCATCAAAGCCTGCGGATACCAGGATCACTTCAGGACTGAACGCGCTCAAAACCGGCACAAGATCTCTTTCCACAAGACCCTGGTATTCTTTATCCCCCTGACCCGGCAAAACCGGATAATTCCGGGTCGTTCCGACCCCTTCGCCATTGCCGGTTTCAAAAACGCGTCCGGTTCCCGGAAAAGCAAATGTCGGGTGCTGATGAATGGAATAATAGAATACCGTAGGATCTTCCTCAAAAATATGCTGGGTACCGTTACCATGATGCACATCGAAATCCACGATCCCCACCCGTTGAATGCCCCATTCTATTTGCAGATATCTGGCGGCTATTGCAACGTTGTTAAAATAGCAGAATCCCAAGGCTGCGTCATATTCAGCATGATGACCCGGAGGTCTGATCGCACAAAAAACATTATCCAGTTTGCCCGTCATGATAAGTCGCACCGCATCCAGTATGCCTCCCACGGCCAGAAGGGCGGTCTCAAAAGTTTCGGCGCAAATTTGGTTGTCCGGATAGTCAAACGTGGAATTTCCCGAACGACAGGCAGCTTCAAAACGTTTAATATAATTTTTTGAATGGATCGTTTCAATCCACTTTAAATCTGCCCGTCTGGCCTGAATTAAAGTCAGCTTAGGGAGAAGATCGGCGTCTTTTATTCCCTGATAAATCGCCTTGAGTCTTTCGGGTGATTCAGGATGGTTGGGACCGGTGTCGTGGCGCAGATATCTTTCATCATACAGAAAGCCTGTTTTTTTCATATGTTAACCAAAAGATTTACTTGATGATTTTCTCAAATATTTCAAATGCAGCTTTAACAGATTTATTTTCCTCAGGCAGCTCAATGGTTGGGCGTCCCTCCAAGTCGTATTCGTATACCATATTATCTTCAGGTATGATTCCGGCAAGTTCCAGGCCGTCATCTTTAATGAGGTTCAGAACCGTATCGGACGGTGCTTCTTTCGCCTGATTGATAATAAGATAACTTTTTGCGACACCGATGTTTAGATCTTTTGCAAGATCATTAATTCTCATGGCCGCCTGAAGCCCGCGGCGGGATGTATCGGAAATCGTCAGAAGAATGTCCACATTGTTGGTGGTCAACCTGCTGATATGTTCCATTCCAGCTTCGTTATCCATGACGATATACGGATAATTTCCGACCAGCTTATCCAGAAAATTTATCAGAAGCGTGTTTGCCGCACAGTAGCATCCAGGGCCTTCGGGCTGACCCATAACAATAAGGTCGAAACCGTCGTCCTCGACAATAGCTTGCTGGAGTTTCATTGAAATAAAAACGTCTTTAGTCATTCCACCGGGCACGATCCCTTTTTTCATTTCTTCACGGGCGTTGCCGAGGGTGTCGGTCACTTTAAGGCCGAGGACTTCATTTAAGTTTACGTTACTGTCTGCATCCACTGCAAGGATCGGTGTTTTGTTGTTCTTTACCAGATATTTAATGAGCAGTCCGGCCACGGTGGTTTTCCCGGTGCCTCCTTTTCCTGCAAGAGCGATTGAAAACGGCATGTTATCTCATTTCCTTTCCAAGGAGACCTTTGCAAAGGTCTCTCCAAGATGATAAGTTAATAAAGTTACTATTTCTACGAAGACAAATTAAGTCAGGTGAACGAATCAGTCAAGCACCTTTTATTTATGTGACGTTTGAAACCGTTGAACCGTTTGAAAAGATTCAAACTCCTTGCAATAGATCAGGGTGTATGCTAAATCTTATACCATAACCCGGACAAACCGGAACCAAAAAGCATTGAAAATTGAAGATTGAAAAATTGAGAAGCCATATCAACATTTCATTAGGTTTTTTCCTTAAATATTCAATATCCAATCGAAAATACTCAATTATTCACAATAAATAAATAATGCTGTTTAGAACGTTTTGCCATAAGAACCACAAAATTTACAATTAAGGAACTATGGAATATTCCGATGGATTTTGAGCTGACCAAATCACAAAAAGAGATTCAAAAAGCGGCAAGAGACTTTGCCAAGGGTGAGTTTGTCAAGGAACTCGCACTTGAGCTTGACAGAAAACACGAATTTCCGGAAAAAATATGGAAAAAAGCTGCTGAACTTGGTTTTATCGGCATTCATTTTCCGGAAGAATATTCCGGTCAGGGTCTTGGCGTTCTGGAGAACATCCTGGTTGCCGAGGAGTTTTGCAGCCGGGATTCTACCATTGGCAGTGCGTTGATCCTCGCCGGTTTCGGGTCCGAATGCATTTTACGTTTTGGGAGCGATGAACTTAAAGAAAAATATCTACCGCCGGTGGCAGAGGGTGAAATGCTTTCTGCAGGTGCTTTCACAGAAGCCGATCACGGCTCTGATATTACCTCCATGAATACATCGGCGGAGCAGGATGGGGATGAGTGGGTTATAAACGGCTCGAAAATATTCATCACCAACGGCGAACTCGCCTCCTTTTTCTGTGTTCTCTGCCAGAGCGATCCTGAGTGCAAACCGACTTACCGCGGCATGAGCCTTTTTCTTGTGGAGGCGGATCGAAAAGGAGTATCTGCTACAGATGTTGGGGATAAGATGGGTGTTCATATGATGTCCACGGCAGAGATAACCTTTAAGGATGTCCGCATTCCAGCTTCAAATCTTATCGGGAAACAAGGAAAAGGATTTTATCATGTGCTGGAATTTTTTGATGAAAGCAGGATACTGATCGCGGCTCAGGCACTGGGAACGGCTCAAGGGGCTTTTGATCGCGCATTGGCATATGTAAAACAAAGAGAACAGTTCGGCAGAAAAATTGCTCAATTCCAGGTGACACAGCATAAACTGGCGGACATGGCCACAAAAATTGAGCTTGCAAGACTTATCACTTACAAAGCTGCCTGGAACTTTGACCAGGGCCGCATCGATCCCAAGCTGACATCCATGGCAAAGATGTATGCGGCCCGGTCTGCCGTGGAAGTTGCGGACGAAGCCATCCAGCTTCTGGGAGGGTATGGATACATGGCAGAGTATGAAGTGGAGCGCTTTTACCGTGATGCCAAGATTACCGAGATTTATGAGGGTACAAAGGAGATTCAGAAAAACACCATTGCAAGTGCTGTTATCGGGAAGTTGAAGTAGAAAATTTAAAAAAGAGTAACCGTTCAAAGGTTCTGGGTTCAAAGGTTCAGAGGTTCTGGGTTCAGGGTTCAAAGGTTCAGAGGTTCAAAGGTTCTGGGTTCAGAGGTTCAAGGTTAAGTGACTCTGAACCTCTGAACCTTGAACGGTCACAAAAAAAGGAGGATTTTCATGCTTAATATCATAAAGAAATCCATGTTAACCGGTATCGGCCTTGCTCTAATCGCAAAGGATGAGGTCGAAGATCTGGCCAAAGAGCTTGTAACTAAAGGCAAAATGTCTGAAAATGAAGGGATGAAATTTCTTGAAGAGCTTCAGAAAGATCTTCAGAAACGGTATGAAGAAACTCAAAAGAAACTTGAAGACAGGGTACAACAGACCGTTAAAGATTTTATGAAAAAGGCGGATGTTGTAACCGGAGACGAATTGAAGGGATTGAAAAAGGAGATAAGAGAACTGAAAAAAGCGATTAGCGAAGGTACGGATACATCCAATAAATAAAGTTTCCTTTCCCAAACATAACAACATTTTTGCCCAATGCTTAGTATAAGAAAAATAGGCGTGGTCGGCCGAACATACCGCCATCTTGCCCGTTATCGCCAGATCTTAACGGTTTTTTTTAAGTATGGCTTTGGAGACCTGATAGAACTTTTAAAGATAGAGCAGTACATTGAAATCGGTCTTCAGCTGATTTCAAAAAATCGGCGCAGCCGTCTTGAAAAGCTTTCCAGAGCGGAAAGAGTAAGAATGGCTTGTGAAGAGCTGGGGCCTACTTATATAAAATTTGGGCAAATTCTTTCCACCCGTCCCGATCTTGTGCCGGTCGATTTCATAAAAGAATTGTCAAAACTTCAGGATAATGTGCCGTCCAGTCCTTTCAGTGAAGTCAGTAAGATTGTTGAATCAGAACTGGGGGCTCCACCGGAAGATATTTTTGATTTTTTTGAAAAAACTCCCCTTGCGTCAGCCTCCATAGGGCAGGTATATAGAGCAATATTAAAAGACGGCGAAGAGGTGGCGGTTAAGGTTCAGCGTCCCGGCATTAAAAAGATCATAGAAGTCGATCTTGAAATTATGCTACACTTGGCAACCCTTATGGAACGTCATATAGAAGAAGTGTCCCTGCACCAACCTGTTAAAATCGTTGAGGAATTTGCCAGAACGCTTGAAAAGGAAGTAGATTATACTATTGAAGCAACGAATATGGAACGGATTGCGCGTAATTTTTTAAATGATTCTACCATCTATGTTCCAAAAGTTTTTCGGGATACAACAACGGAATCTATACTGACCACTGAGCTTGTGGAAGGTATCAAGGTATCTGAAATCGATCGCCTGGAAAAAGCGGGGCTTGACAGAAAATTAATTACCGTCCGTGGCGCAGATATTGTTTTAAAGCAGATAATTAAACACGGCTTTTTTCATGCAGACCCGCATCCCGGCAATATTTTTGTACTCCCCGACAATGTGATCTGTCTGCTCGACTTTGGTATGACAGGATCTGTTGACCGGCGTACCAGAGAAGACTTTATCGATCTGGCCGAAAGTGTGGTGAACCGGAATGAATCTCGGGCAACGCAGGTTCTTCTGAAATTAACCTATTGGGATGAAGATCCCGATATTCGTTTGCTTGAAAAAGATGTTGCCGACTTCATGGGTCGGCATCTTTATAAACCTTTAAAAGATATTAAAATCGGTAAATTGCTGAATAATCTTCTTGAGCTGACTTTCCAACATCGCCTCAGGATCCCGCCTGATATTTTCCTCATGCTAAAGGCGTTCAGCGCCATAGAAGGCGTGGGTCTCATGCTCGATCCGGACTTTGATATGATAAAGCAGGCGGCACCGTTTATAAAAGAGATAAAACTTGCCAGACTGTCTCCCCAGAGGATTACCGGTGATATCTTCAGACTTGCAATAGAGTTGTTTCAATTTGTGCAGAATTTCCCCAAGGATATACTATCCATCACCCGGCTGATCAAACAGCAGAAACTTTCCCTTAACCTTGAATACAAAGGTTTGGATAAAATGCTTTCTACGTATGACCAGATAAGCAACAGGATATCCTTTTCGATTATCATCGCTGCCTTAATTATCGGATCCGCTCTTGTTATTATGTCTAAAGTGCCTCCCCTTTTTTACGATATATCGCTTTTGGGGATTGTCGGGTTTCTGGCAGCTGCAATCATGGGGATATGGCTTTTGGTCGCTATTTTAAGGAAAGGAAGATTATAACACCGTATATCCCGGACCTTCCCCGCCTTCCGGGCACGTCCATGTTATATTCCGGTATGGATCCTTAATATCGCAAGTTTTGCAGTGAAGACAATTTGACGGGTTCAGTTTGAGCCGGCGCAATGATGTGTTTTGATCCGTCTCGATTTCATATACGTCACCCGGACAAAATCTGGTGCAGGGGCACCGGTAGGTCTTAAAACATTCAGTAACGCACAGATTCCGGTCATGGATGATAATGTGGCTGGGTTGATCCTCCCGGTGCATGGTTTTGGACAGATAGACGCCGGTAAGTTTGTCAACATACAAGACCCCGTCCAATGTCTTTTTTTCAGGGGTCGTGGGAATATCATAATCGCTTTCCTTTACCGACTTTAATGTTTTGTAATCTTGTTTAATGGGCATGTTATCATATACACCCCGTCCCTTTGTGACATACTGAGCTCCCAAATGAATAAACTTAATCAGGCCTTTTTTTGAGAGGGCCTGTGAAAAATTTCTAACCTCGAAAATTTCTTTTTTTGCCCAGCTTTTTTCAAACAGATCATGGTAGCCGCTAAGAGTTTCCCGAGTGAAATTGTTTTTCTCAAAAGCATTTGTGATGGCCTCTGCCGCCAGTATGCCCGATTTCATGGATAAATGAATACCCTTTAGCCCGGGAGTATTCTGCATTGCTGCGCTACCGCCGAGAAACACGCCACCGTCAACGGCGAGTTCGGGGATTGTAAAATAGCCTCCGGTTGAAACCGTTCGGGCACCCTGTTCCAGGACCTTGCCGTCCTTGAGTATGCCTGCTACAAATGGGTGCTGTTTGAATTTTATGAATTCATCATAAATATCGAGGCCGGAGTCTTCATAGCAGAGCCCTAGGAGAAACCCCAGGGCGACCTTGTTGTCTTTAATCTCGTAAATAAAGCCGCCGCCCGGCGGGTTCAGACCCAGGGGATATCCAAAAGTATGGATTTCGTTCCCCCGGCTGGAGGTAAAATAATTATCTTCAGGAAGCTGGATAACTTCTTTGATTCCGGTTTCAAACACCTGTGGCATTTTTCCGGAAAAGAGGTTCAGTTTTTGAGAAATATCCTGTATCAGGTTTCCCCTTGCTCCTTCGCCGAATACCGTAACCTTTGCCAGCAAATCTATGCCGGGCTCAAAATTACTTTTGGGCTTTCCGTCTTTCCCAAGGCCTTTATCACCGGTACGAACTCCGGTTATTGTTTTTTGATCTTTGGCGTATAGAACTTCCGTACCTGCAAAACCAGGGAAGATGTTTATGCCAAGGTCTTTGGCAATATTGCCAAGCCACCGTGTAAACTTTGAAAGGCTGATTATAAAAAAGCCTTTGTTATGCATGTATCGGGGAATAATCGGAATTCGATACTGTTTTTTGAGGGTTAAGAAGAAAAATTCGTCTTCTGTCACGGTCCCTTCTATGGGGCACTGTATTTCCAGGAAGTCCGGGAGCAGTTCCTTTAGGGCCACAGGGTTCAGAACGGCGCCGCTCAAGGCATGTGATCCGATTTCCGCTCCCTTTTCGATGAGTGCAACTTCAAGGCTCATATTTTTCTTTTTGGCGATCTGCATCAACTTAATGGCGCCTGCCAGACTTGCAGGCCCGCCTCCGACAAACAGCGCATCAAAATCGATCTTTTCACGTTCAATTTTCATTTCAGTAATCCTTTTTGGACCTTTCAAGATCTCTTTGCTGGTCGCGTCGTCTGATGGCCTCCCGTTTATCATATTTACGCTTCCCTCTGGCAAGAGCTATGGTAAGTTTGGCCTTTCCGTTTTGAAAATACACCCTTAAGGGTATCAGGGAAAATCCCTTTTCATTGATTTTACCATACAGCTTCTTGATTTCATTTTTATGCAACAGGAGCTTTCTTTTTCTTAAGGGATCATGATTGTCATAATAGGCAAAAGGATACGCTGCGATGTGCATCTGGTGAATAAACACTTCGCCTTTTTTAATTCTGGCATACGAATCTTTCAGGTTAACACGGCCGAGTCGAAGCGATTTAACTTCGGTTCCCAAAAGGACCATTCCGGCCTCGTATGTATCTTCGATAAAATAGCTGTGTCTGGCTTTTCTGTTTTCAGCCACAATTTTTATATGGTTTGTGCTCAAATTCTGTTTT
>JBARSG010000052.1:0-1628 GCA_049644625.1 Desulfobacterales bacterium
GGTAATAGAGGGGTGGACATAAAGGAGCTTAGCTCCGGGAGTCGTCGCCGGTTTGTTTCTGAGGCAAGGCGAATTATTGCTCGCAGATTGGTAGAGGAGTATGGAATACCCTTGTCGGAAATTGCGAGGCGTATCGGAGTTTCTACTTCTGCCGTATCTAAAATGATGGCAGTGCAGTAAATTAATGTATTATTGGAAAGGAGGCGCTGTCAAAAAACCAAGAAACTGATCCGATCCGTTTGTCAAGAATGTCAGATCTTCACTTGACCGCTTTTATCAGGGTTCAGGATCTCATACAGGATCTGTTCCACCTGAATGCCCTGTTGTGGCGATTCGATGGGCGTAAGTTCTTCACTTTTGCATGTTACCGGATGACCCCGATATTTGCCGTCCATTGGCCTTGAGACGGTTCAAAGCGACCACACTTCCAAAAACCATGAGGCCTCCGATCCAGAAGCGCGGCGTCGCGGGGTCGCCCATAAAAACAATACCCACCACGCCGGTGAAAATGACCTCACTGGACATGAACACCCCCCCTTCCCAGCCCCTGCAATAGAAAAACCCCTGGTTCATCAGGAGCTGGGCCGACACCGAGAAAAAAATGATACCCAGGATCATGATCCACTCTGTAGGCGTCGACGGGAATATCGGGTGCATGATGAACTTCGGGAAGGTGATTATCGCACACATGGTGCAAAAATAGAGATAGATGATGACCGGGCCGTTCTTTTCACGGAGCGACCGGATCAGCGTGACCGTAATCCCGGCAAACACACCGCCCACGAGTGCCAGGATCTGCCCGAGAAGTCCCCCGGCAAGCTGAAAATCGAATAAAACCCCAACGCCGATCACCACCACGGCAATGCACGCGATCTCAAATTTCCCAATCCTTTCCCCATAAATCAGATAGGAGAAAACGGCTGAAAATGCCGGAAAGGAATAGAAAATGACCAGTGCCACGGATATAGGCAGCAACCGAATCGCTGTTATGATAAAAATAAATGCAATGGATCCAACGCATCCCCGGATGATGAGCAGCCGGGTATTGAATCCCCTGTAAGGATTGCCGTGGCGTCCGAAGACGGAGAGGAGGACCGCCAGACCGCCGAAAAACCTGAAAAAGCCGATATGCCAAACCGTAAACGCCGGGCCCAATAGCTTGACGAAGACATTGAGCAGCGTGAACATCAATGCCGCAGACAGCATTAAGAGCGGCCCAACTACGGACGCATCCATATGAACCAAATGCCGTGCCTTTCCGTGATTATCCATTACAATCCTTTTCTATCCTCGGCCCTTCAGTATATCCACCTGGCTCGGCCCTCGGGTCGCTCCCCAGCGGTGCCCTATTCTCCGAGCAGGTATATGGAGAATAACATGGGTGGATTGGAGGTTCAATTCAAATCATAAACCGGACATTTTGAAATGCTATTGACATTGAGACATATTATCCTTGACTTAAAATAATTTAGATTCTATAAAAAAACAAAGTTGACTCCCACCTTCAACAAAGAGGGATTATGAGATAAACGACGTAAAGCCCAATTTCTGGTAAGAGATTGGGCTTTTTTATTTGGTGCGGGGTCCATGATGATTACAGATATATTCTCAGGTGGACAATCGAGCCT
>JBARSG010000053.1:0-2345 GCA_049644625.1 Desulfobacterales bacterium
GCCTTAAGCTATACCGGAGGCCCAATCGAGTCAATAGATGATAACGGAACCGAATCATGTAAATTTTGGGACTTTAATTTTTGATGCTTATAAACGAAATCATAAAAAGTACAGATCTCTTGCCATACACACATCCTAAAGCCAACTCTTGTTCATTACATATACCATAAAAAATGAAAAGGGCAAACCCCGTAAAAAGGATTCACCCTTATTGAAAAACGATATCCCAAATAATTTATGGCCTCAAAAACCTGTCGTTTATAGCAGGTACCTTAAATCAGCTTTCTTAACTTATAGGTTTGAGATAGTATAGGTTTCATACCAAATCCCATCACCAAATCAGGCCGAACTTGAGATCTCGTAATTTCGAGTTAATGGTTCAATATCATAAACTCTAAACCGATCTTAAAACGCACGATACAGATTGCCGACTTGAAAAAACCAGTCCTTTATATCTGCAGTTCCACAATGTCACTGTCGCTTAACACGTGGTCTCGTTGCACCAACTGTCCGTCATAGACGGCCGTGCCCCATAATCGGGCGGTTTTTAATTTGCTGGCAAAATCCTGGTGGACTTTCCCTGCAAAGTCCTCAACCGTATCTCCTTTTTTCAAAATAAACGGTTTCTTGAAATCCGGCTCTCTACCGGGAGCTTTGGAGTAGACGCGTATAATTTCGAGTTGCTCAAACAGCATCCTTTTAAACTGTTCCAGGTTGCGACCGGTGGTTGCTGAAACCGGAATCGAAGGCCAGTCATTTTCAAGCAACTCACAGAAAATCTCGAAATTTTCATCAAAATTGTCATCGTCAAACTTGTTGGTCAGCACCAAAAAGTGTATGAAGATTAAGCCGCGCTGCTCAGAGTAAAGCTCCTTTAGGTGGTCGGGCATGATCCGGTGTTCTTGAAGGATGGCAACCGAGTCTTCAAGCTGATGTACCGGATCCGTCTGCAAATCCACGACCAATAAAATATAGTCCGATCTACGAATCAGGTCCAACAATTCCGGTTCCATAAAATCCCGGTTAAGCGGCGGCGTATCCACCAGTTGGATCTGAATGTTTTCCATTGGCATCATTCCCGGAGTGGGTTTCCAGGTTGTATGTGGAAAATCAGCTATTTCAGGTGTGGCGTTGGTCAGCGCTGATAGCAGGGCAGATTTACCCACATTGGCAGGACCGACCAGCACCACTTGTCCGGCGCCTTCTTTTTCGATACGAAAAGCCGATTCTCGCTTGCCGGTACCTTTTTTGGCCTGAGCGGTGGTTTTTAATTTAGAGAGCCGTTTGCGCAGTCCGGCCCTGAGCTTGTCCGTGCCTTTGTGTTTGGGAACAATGCGCAGCAATTCATCGATACAGGAGATTTTCTCACCAGGTGTTTTGGCGGCACGATATCGTTTATCCGCCTCAAAATACTCAGGGGGAAGATTTGTCGCCATGGATTTGACCGGATGTCTTTATAATAAAATATGTGTTGAATGTATCTTATTTAAAATGTCAAATGCAGCCAATTCTTCGTTCAAACAAAGCCTAAAATCTTCAATCACGGAATTTAAAACTATATATATCTAAAAATCCATAAAAAAGCAAAAGGACAAACCCTATCAAATGGATTTGCCCTAATTGAAAAACGATATCCCAAATAATTTAGGACCTCAAAAACCTGTCGTTTATTGCAGTTATCTTTAACGGGCCACATAAGCAGCGGGAAAGGCGCCTTGGCTTTGGGCGTCAAGGTGAATGCGATTGTTATGTGCTCTATTCACATATGAATCTGCCGAGATCATTGTCAGTATTAAATTTTCTCATGTCGTTTAGTGTCATGACATGAATTATTATCCGTTTTATGCTATGGTCATTCAATATTATGCACAAATACTGAGCATATCCAGTTCTATTTGTACCATCATCTTTAACGGCAACATACAGACTTGGTCCTTTATAAGGACCCCATGAAGCATCCAACACCTTTTTTTCAGCCTTAATTTCTTTCAATGCATTATCATAATTGTCAGCAAAACAATATGAAGCAAAAAACATCATGCAAAATGTAACCAGCAAAATCACAAATACCTTTTTCATACCAATCATCCTTTCGTTATTTTTTCATAAACACATAAATTAATATTAGATGGAAATATTTCCATCTATTGAGACATTATGATAAAAAAGTGGGTGCTTTCGATTCTGAGCATTTGAATTTGAACGTATTGCTTTATCTCAGTTTAACGTCAATTTCAGATACATTGAGATTACCCCATGAAAATCGGGCATGTCAAAACTTGACATTTCTTGCCAGAAGTTAAACCCAACGTCAATTTGCTCCGGTTACATATATCATAAAAACG
>JBARSG010000054.1:0-5071 GCA_049644625.1 Desulfobacterales bacterium
GGATGGTACCAACGGTTGGGTCTTATGATGGTTAATCCAATCAACCCAAAGCCTTTGTCTGAGCCGTTTAACGTATAATCTGATGTGTTGTTTATGCAACGATAGGATAAATTCAGTTGGGCCGGGCTCATAAAATTGGGGGAATCCTGATGGAAAAAAGGACATTGATAATATATACGGTAATAATTCTGATGGGTTGCATATTTGCGGTTATGTCCGGCCATTCACAGGAAGATGTGATAAATGTTGAAGACAGCGCATTTGAGAAGAAGATGAGACCAGCGGTTCCGTTTTTGCATGATAAACACAATGAAACGGCAGAGCTTGACGAATGCAATACTTGTCATCATGTATATGAGGATGGAAAAAAAATTGAAGATGATTCTTCCGAGGACCAGGAATGTTCAGAATGCCATACCCTTAATAAGGGCGACAACCCTCTGTCCCTTGTAAAAATTTACCATTTGCAATGCAAGGGATGCCACCAGAAAAAAAAATCCGGGCCGATCATGTGCAGCGAATGTCATCCAAGATAAACGCACAACTCGGACCCACAAGAGATTGAGAAGAAAATTTAACCCGAAAATTTCCAAACCCCTCACAAGGAGAGAAGCATACCATGATTGATCAAGAGACGAAACGACTTGCTTCTATTTTTGATGCCATGGGGCATGGTGTTTATATCATCGGGGATGATTACACTGTAAAATTTATGAACAAGGCCAGTATTAACGCCTTTGGAGAAGGCATTGGAGGAAAATGCTATCAGGTGATTGCTAATCGTGATAAAATCTGCTCCTGGTGCAGGGCAAAACAAGTCTTTAAGGGAGAAACCCTTCGCTGGGAAAACTACTTTCCGCACATCAACAAAACTTTCGAGATTTTCGAATTACCTTTGCAAACCGCTGAAGGAACCATATCGCACTTTTGTGTATATCAAGATATTACAGAGACAAAAGAGCGTGAAAAAATGCTTCGCGCCTCCATAGAAGACTACAAAAAATTGTTTGAACATGTGCGTGTCGGTGTGCACATGAGCAGCAAGGAAGGAAAATTTATTGATGCCAATCAGGCGCTTATGGAAATGTTAGGATACACGAGCAAAGAGGAATTTTTTAAGGTGGATATAGCCAGAGACCTTTATCTGAAACCTGAAGATCGCCGAAAATACCAGGATTTGATTGAACGAAACGGTCACGTAATTGACTATGAAGTTGATTTGAAGCGCAAGGATGGAAAAGTGATCTCGGTATTGCGCACAGCCCACGCACGCTATGATCGAGAGGGGAATGTCATAGGGTATGAAGGGATCTGTGTGGATCAAACCCAGAGAAAGGAGATGGAACGAAAGCTTAAAAAAGCGCATGACTTTCAAACAAACCTTATCCGGACCTCAATAGACGCAATCATTGCCAATGACCGTAAAGGCAACATCATCATTTTTAATAAGGGCGCTGAAAACATTTTCGGGTACACCCAGGAGGAACTTTCCAAAATTCACGTCACCCAGTTTTACAAAGAAGGCGAGGCTAAAAAGATTAAGAAAATAATTTACGGGCCTGAGCACGGCGGTCCCGGCCGTTTGGTTAACTATAAAGTGGAAATTGTCGATAAGTATGGGCAGATAATACCCATCCTGCTCTCCGCAACATTATTGTATGAAGAAGGGCAGGAAGTTGCCACGGTAGGCTATTTTAAAGATATGCGCGAGGTCAAGCGGCTGCAACAAGAGCTCCACACACTCTTTGAGTTTGAACACAACCTAATTCAGAGTTCCATAGATGCCATCATCGCCTCGGACAGGGATGGATCCATTATCGTTTTCAATCAGCAAGCCGAGAAACTGCTGGGTTATTCCGCATATGAAATGATCATGAAAATGTCTTTTAACGATCTTTTCCCGCCAGCTATGTTGGAAGAGCTCAGGAAAGAACTGGTTTCCGATGAATACGGAGGGGAAAATCGGCTCCTTCTTTTTGAGACATATATGACTAATAAAACAGGCGACAAGATTCCGGTACAGCTCTCAGCCACGGTTATGTTTGACCAAGGCGAAGAGATCGGCATGATGGGCTTCTTCAGGGATCTCAGAGAGATCAGAAGAATGGAACAGCAGTTTGACGATCAGACCCGGCTGCTTCACGAGCACAAAATGATTTCTTTGGGCAGGCTGTCCGCCAGCGTTGTCCATGAGCTAAACAACCCCCTTGCAGGCATCCTGAACTATATCCGCCTTATGCTCAAGATTATAAAAAGGGGCTCTTTGGACCAAAAAAACCAAGAAAAGTTTCAAAGACATCTCACCCTTGTTGAGAGTGAAACCCACCGTTGCTCCAAGATTGTTTCCAATCTGCTGGCCTTCTCACGCAAATCTGAGTTGCAACTTAACGATATGAATATCAATGAGCTCCTGGACAAATGCATTCTGCTCAGCCAGCACAAACTCATGCTTCAGAATATCCAGATTAAAACCGACCTGGATCCGGGTATTCCGAAGGTTTTGGGGGATTTTAATCAAATCCAGCAATGCGTTATCAATCTCATCTTTAATGCCATCGACGCCATGTCCGATGGCGGCACACTGACCATAATCAGTTCCTTTGATCCGGACAAGGAGATGGTCGAAATAAAAGTAGCGGATACCGGGTACGGTATTGCCGATGAAGATCTTCACCAGATTTTTCATCCATTTTACTCCACCAAGACAGAGGGGCAAGGTCTTGGCCTCGGGCTTTCAGTGGTTTACGGCATCATCGACAGGCATAAAGGAACTATTACAGTCGAGAGCGAACTGGGGAAAGGTACCGTTTTTATTATTAGCCTTCCGGCACTGAAAGGGGAAGATTAAGCGTTTGAGAAATGCGGGTTTAACTGGGAATTGATGCAGGCAAATTGTCTATTGCTTTAGCAAAGGGAAAAAGTTATTTTTATTTAAATTTATACCATTATCACATTCTTTGAACAGGATAGCTCCTATACCAAAGGAGGAACTATGTTTAAAAAAGTTCTTTTAGCTGCATCTCCCACAGAAGCCAGTGAACGTGCTGCGGACATGGCTTTTGCCCTGGCCAAGCAAAGCAACGCCAAATTGTATATTTTCCACGCCTACGGTATGGACTCAAATGGATGGGGTGGATTAAGACACCTTGTGCCTTCCGGGAAGGTAGAAGAAATAAAAGACGAAATAGCTCATTACTATCAAGAAAAGCTCGAGAAATTTGGGGTTCAAAATTATACAATCGAAGTTGTCGCAGGAATGCCCCATAGCGAAATCCTGCGTTTTGCCAGAAATAAAACCATTGACCTGATTGTTATGGGATCCCATGAAAAAGAAACCGATGTAGATCTGCCGACAAGATGGGGAATGGCCGGCAGTAGCCTCGAAAAAGTGAGTCAGAGGGCGCGCTGCCCCGTAATGGTTGTTTCTGAGCAAGTTCCTAAGGTCTGGACTATGGAGGCCGTTGGTGACCGCAAAGATTTTCGGATTCTGGTGGTGGACGACGAACTGATCGTTCGCGATTCAATCAAAGAGTGGCTTGAAGATGAAGGTTTTACTGTCGAGATGGCCGCATCCGGCCAAGAGGCCCTGGATAAACTGGCATCCAAACCGTATCACCTGATGCTTACGGATATCAAGATGCCGGGGATGGACGGCGTGGAACTCCTTAAAAGGGCCCATAAGCCCTTCCCTGATCTAACCGTGGTCATGATGACCGCCTACGCCACGGTAGAGACCGCCATAGAGGCCATGAAGATAGGGGCGCTTGACTATCTCCTCAAACCGTTTGACCCTGAGATTCTTGTTGATAAGGTCTTTGAGGTATACCAGGATTTTGAGTCAAAAAGGTCGGTAAAAGTGACCTTCTCCAACATTGTCCTGGCTACGGACTTCTCTGAGCCGGCTCATCATGCCTTCGATTTTGCCTCCAGTATGACCCGCCAATACCAAGCCAAACTCCACATTTTTCACGTCGTGCCCGTTATCCATAATGAGAAAGTTTTAATATTAGATCAAGCGAATATAGAAAACAGTATTAATGATGCTAAGGAAAAAATGAAAAACAAATATGGCTCGGAATTAGAAGGAGTTGTAGAATATTCTTTCGAATCATGGGAGGGAAGGCCATATGTCGAGATCCTCAAATTTGCCAGGTGGAGGAATGCCGACTTGATAATTATGGCCCATCATTCCAAAGAGATTGATCCGGAAAAAGCTTTGCTCGGTTCAAATGTAGTCCGGGTTGCCCTTTCCGCTGCATGTCCAACGATCAGTATAAACCGGCTTCCAATTTCCCGTCGAGCATCAGTGTAACGTTACCCCTCCCCTCTCCAAGCCTGAGGCCTTTAAGGGAGAATACTGTTGGATTAAGAAATGGTCGCGTTTAAGCTCCCCTTTTCTAAAGGTAGATTTAGAGGGATTTTCAGGATGTTGGCAATAAATTTTTCCGGCTCCCTTTAAAGAAGGGGGAGGGTGATTTATAAGTTCATGACAGTAACTTGTTCCGGAACGCTTTGGTAATGGAAAGATTCATGTCCAATCGCAAATCCTGTTCCGAGAGGCCAAGGGCCACCCCCAGAAACTGAGGAAGATAAAGGATGGGCATGCTCAGATCCTCCTTGCACATCCCTGATATTTTTTTCTGGTACGCCTCCAGGTTCATCTGGCACATGGGACATACAGTGACGATGGCGTCCGCTCCCCGTGCTGCCTTTAATATAGCGGCCACGAGCTCCAGGGCCACATCAGGCTTGGTGGTCATGTGGGATGCTCCGCAGCATCTGCCCCCCATATTCCAATGATGGATCCTTGCCCCAGCAGCTTTAATAACCCCTTCCATGGATCGAGGTTCCTCAGGATCGTCAAAAATAGAATACGGGCGAAGGCACTGGCATCCATAATAGGGAGCGATAATCAGATCGACAAGGGGGTTTTTCACCCGGGCAAAGATCTTTTTAGGACCCACATCACGGGACACCACGTCAAGGAGGTGTCGAACCTGCACCCGACCGCGCAAGTGGAGATTTTCTTCAGCTAATATGATGTTGATTTTATCAAGAAGCTCCGGATCCT
>JBARSG010000055.1:0-2897 GCA_049644625.1 Desulfobacterales bacterium
TAAATAAGTACGTGCGAAAAGGGAATCAGAAATCAAGAAACCGGATATTTATCGTACATCGTCTGGATAGAGATACTTCCGGTATTATCGTTTTTGCTAAAAATGAAAATGCCAAGCGTTATCTTCAAAAAGAGTGGCATGGATTTAAAAAAAAGTACTATGCCGTAGTTCATGGAACGTTACCGAAGAAGGAGGGCGTAATTACTTCATATCTTGCAGAAAACCGTTCTCATAAAATGTATTCTGTTGATGATCCTGAAAAAGGTAAGCTTGCTAAGACCGGGTATAAAGTTCTGAGAGAATCAAAAAAGTACAGTCTGCTTGAAATAGATCTGCTTACAGGTAGGAAAAATCAGATCCGGGTCCATTTTTCGGAAAAAGGTTGTCCTGTAGCTGGAGATAAAATGTATGGGGAAAAAGAAAAGGGTATTAAGAGACTTACACTTCATGCGGCCTCCATAACAATATTACATCCCTATACAAAAGAGAAGATGACCTTTGAGACAAAGGTTCCTACTTATTTTAAATCACTTGTAAATAGTTAACGACGACTGCATCAATTACGACATCAAGTATCGGATGGGCATAAAATGAAGAACCGGAAACCAACTTTTTTGTATGGACATGATTTAAAAAGGGAGCAGTGTAAATATATATAAGAGGATTAGTGTCGATAATAATACTATTCATCAATTCTTCCACGAAGTTGATCAACCATATGGTCTATATGCTGTTTGCTGCGTCGTCTACCGCGTCCAAGCCACTTCACGAACTTGTTCTCGCTACTGCTTTTTACAATAAGAGCCTTGTTATCTTCCGCAATTATATCAACCTCCGTACCAGTCAAGAAATCAAACTTATTTCTTATGTTCTGAGGTATGGTAATCTGACCCTTGCTCGTTATTCTTGGCATGTCCTTCTCCTTTAACAAGATGGTATTACATTTTGATGATTGTATTACTTGAAAAAGAAAATGTCGATCTCTATGTCACGATGGAAAGATGGGGACGTGGCTGAATACGTGAAGTATGCACCCGTTGGTGCGTCTCGATTTCGGATTAAAATCCGGCGTGATCTTGGGGGGATTTATTATTTTCAAAGGCCCTAAACCTGAACTCAGGTCTCAATAGCTCCGCCTCAAGTAAATCCTGTTCCTGCCGTGCAGGTATAGCAGTGATCCGCTGTAGCGATGTGGCTGTCCGGTTCGGGAGGACCGGACATTTCAGAAACATGGATTTTTCGTCCTCCCATGAAAAGGCCCCTGGCAAGATTAAAATCACAATCGTAAAGGTATCCGTCCCAGGAAACAGAAACCATTGTGCGGCACATCACGCCTTCAACAGAGCAGGGGTTGAAGCCGGAAGAGAGCTTGGCCATATATTTTTCATAATTGCCCGATTTTATGAGCCACCGGCGATATCTTCCCAGAGGCACATTGGCAAAATTAAAGAGATGGTTGAAAACAATACCCCATTTGTCTTTCAGCACCTGACGAAACCTCTTTTCCGTTTCAACCTGGGCAGGCGGAAGAAATGCCCCGGTGGGATTAGACACCAGATTGAGTTCCAGACCGGATCCTTTGTGTCCATACCCGATGGCATTCAGCTTTTTAAGCGCATGGATGCTGATTTTAAAGATACCGTCACCCCGCTGTGAATTTGTCTGAAGTTCGTTTAAAGAAGGAAAAGAGGCGACAATGATTACGCGATAAGATTTTAACAGCTCAAACAAATGCTCTCTTTTACCGTCGTTTAAGGCCGACAGGTTCGAGCGCAGCATAAGCCGTGAGGCCAAAGGAGACATTTCTTGTATCAACCTGCTGATATTAGGATTCAGTTCAGGCGCGCCACCGGTGATGTCTATGGTTTCAAATCGGCTTCGCCGGGCATAGGAAACAACTTCGTCTACGATTCCAGATTCCATATTTTCTTTACGGGCCGGGCCGGCATTCAGATGGCAGTGACGGCATGTCTGGTTGCATAGAAAACCCACATTAACCTGTAATGTATGGGTTTTCGCCCGGTTTAATTTAAGACCATGACCGGAAAGGGTCAGACTGAACGGGGGAACACGAACCGTATCTTCCGACGAGACCGTATCCTTTTTATATAATGTTTGCTCGGTAAGCATTATTTCCCCTGCATCTCTATGTTACATGGATAACTTTTCAGTAATATTGCGCATCTGAATGCCGTGAACCAGCGAAGCACCGCCGCGAATGGCCGTTACCACATGGATCGCTTCTGTCATTTCCGCGAGATTGGACCCTTTTTCGAGACAAGCCTGTGTATAGGCATCAATACAGTAGGGGCACTGGACGGCATGTGCGACTGCAAGGGCAATGAGGGCCTTTTCTCTTTCGGTAAGCTCACCTTGGGCAAACACGGCGCCGTAATACTCAAAAAACTTTTTCGCTAATTCGGGCACTTCTTTGCCGATTTCTTCAAATTTCGACAGATCTTCCGGTTTGTAGTATGTTTCCATTTTTGTTTCTTTCCTAACGCTTAATTTAATAATGGTTATCAGACAGGATCGACAGGAATTATAGGATTTATTTATAAGTTTCACAGTTTCCGGAAGAAACTATGAAAAATGAAAGATCGAAACTATCCTGTTGATCCTGTCTAAAAAATATATTCTTCTTTACTCTTCACAGGCTTCAGGAGTACATGCCCTCCCTTTAAGATGGAAAAAGAACTTGAGACTTTTTTTAATCTTATTGGAAAATATCTTGGGAGAAAAATATGTCCCGGCAACCTTTTTATTAATCTCACCGATTGTGGGATAGGGATGCACAGCAGAAGCCAGAGTGGAAAGTTTTACCTTCCCATTTAACGTTGCCACCCATTCACTGATCAGGTCTCCCGCTCGGAGGCCTAAAATCTGAACACCCACCG
>JBARSG010000056.1:0-8171 GCA_049644625.1 Desulfobacterales bacterium
TCATAACGTTCCCGCAACAAACAATTATTAAAAGGATAACACTATCCCATAAGACCTAACAACCATTATCTTATAATTATAAAAAAATTTCAGCAGGAATATCTTTTTGATCGACAAAGACTAAAACGAAATGCCGGAGGTTTTGTAGGTCACGTTTTATATCACCTCCGGCATATAAAAATGTTTATCTATCGTTTATGCGGCTTTGACTTCAATCTTACGAGGCGTGGCCGCTTCAATTTTAGGCAATGAAAGCCTCAACACACCGTCGGCAAGCTTGGCATCAATTTTACTTTGATCAATTACGCTGGAAAGAGTAAATTGCCGAGAGTACTTACCTATTTCATATTCAATCATAATATCTTTCTCACCAGCTCCCTCAAAAGGTTCAACCTCTCCCGTCAGAGTCAATGTGTTCTCCCGAAGGTCAATGGTTAGGCTGTTCGTTGTTACACCAGGCAAATCTGCCAAAAGTGTAATTTCATGATCTGTTTCAAATATATCCACGCTGGGCGTGAAAACCAGCCCTGGACGCATTTGCTCAGAAGCAGTGGTCACTTCTTGTTTCGGCTTTACCTGAATTTCTTTGAATTCACTGTCCGTCATTGCTATCCCTCCTTTCTGTGGTAACTTTTTAAGATACTTATTTCACCGTGATCTGTCGGGGCTTGGCAGCCTCGGCTTTGCGAATTGTCACTGTCAAAATGCCATTTTTCAGGCCGGCATCAACCTTATTGACGTCAACGTCACCAGACAGGTTGATCAATCTGGAAAATTTTCCTGCTTCTCTTTCCCGTCTGTGATATTTAACGTTTTTGCCTTCTTCCGGTATTTTTCTTTCACCCGAGATAGAAATACCCTTAGATGTGACCTGAATATCCAGTTCATTTGATTTAATTCCAGGCAACTCGGCCCGAACATAAAAGTTTTCCCCGTCTTCAGTTATATTAGTCAAAGGAAAAACACCTGCCGAAAGCTTTGGAAAGGCTCCTCCGGATAAGGCGCCATATAACTCGTCCATCCGATTTCGCAAACGATCCAACTCACCAAACTTTCTCCTGAATCCCCATGTCGGAAGATCGAAAATCCTTCTGTAATACATGATATTGCCCTCCTTTCTTATTTAAATTTGACAATTGCAACATACCGTGTTGATTGATTTTTTTCATCACCATGTGCTGATGAGAAAATCTTAATTAAAAAATAATATAGAAATCAATGTTGTCAAGATTAGTTTATAAATTTTTTATGCATTACTAATTAATTATAGAATATTAAAGTAATTATAAAATTACGGAGAGGAATATCATGGGGAATGACGATAAAAAAAAATCAACAATGGAGTTTTCCTTATCATTTGCCTTGGTCCTCCTCAGGTCAATGTTAAGATAAAATGGGATCATTGTAGATGCGGAATAAAATAAGAAAAGAATAATGAAAGAAGAGGGAAGAAAAGCTTTTAAATTTAACCTTTGGGAAAGAAGATACAGTCTATCAAGAAAACATTTTCAAACCGCCGGGTTTAATACAGATTCAGGGTGCCCCTGACACCCTGCCAGAGAAATTCCATAAAAAATCAAAAAGACAAACCCTGTAAAAAGGATTTGTCTTAACGAAAAAAACGATATCAAAACATTATTGGGGCATCGATGTTTACACCCAAATTGAGCGATTTTTTACTCGATTTGCACCGATTTCTTGCACATCAAGGATCCGCGAAAATCCTGGGCATATCCACGGGGATGCATACGGTATTCGCGAACCCTTATTCATCAAGATCTCAACACATCTTTTGTCTGCCAAACGAATCCGACCTTTTGGTGTTACTTCACATCCTTGGCCAATTTCTCGAACTGCTCTTTGGTGAGCGGTTTGCCATATGCCGCAAATTGTACTTTGGCTTTTTTGTCATCTTTGACAGGCACCCATTTGTTTTCACCTATCTTGTTCAAGTACACCCACTGCAGCTTATCCGGCACAACCGGAACCACGCCTTTCCACGGGACAACTTTCCCATTTTTGAAATCGACGACAGTGACTTTATTACCCTTTGCCATCTCACGCACAGCTTTGTTCTGATGACATTGATTGCAGGATCGCCCTTGGGTGGATATGCTATGGGTGAAGTAGGGACAGTAGGCAATGAACTTCTTGTTTTGATAGACAAGGGTCATTGCACTTCCCGAAGTCACCTGCCCATTATAGTTGATCAATAACAACCAGTCGTTCATAGGGATAAAATTTCCTTTCTTGCCTGTCTTGAGCGCGGAGTCGAAGTGACAATTATAACAGGCCATGGTGGAATTGACATGACAGGCCGAACAATGGAGTTTCTCTCCATGAGCGCTGTGACTGGGCGTATCGTGGTCGAATTCAGGAGACTCGGTTTTTTGATCAACATGGCATCCCTGGCAAGAGGCAGAAACACCCTTGGGGGATGGGTGTCTCATGGAGGGCTTGAAGCGGCCGTCGCCATGAACATCGCCTTGGTAATGACAATCAGCGCAAACAAACCCCGAAGCGATGTGAACATCCAAGTTGTCGGTGGCTTTACTGTACTTGAAGGTGAGTTTTGCGCGGGTATGGCATTGCAGGCAGGTGTTCATATCTTTGGTCTTTTTTTGGGAAAAATACATAGCAGATCCATTTTGCATGGCATGACACCGGTCGCAGCTCTTAACGTGACACGTCTTGCAGTCCAAGTTGTTATATGGGATGTTGGTTATGCTCATGAATCCGTTTGGTTCTTCGTACCAATACCGCATGCCATTGCCGGTAAAGTGCAAGCTTTGATTGTAGAAGGATAACAGACAGGGACATTCGGGTCCGGTCGAGTTAGATTCGGGACACATCACCAACAATAAGACCAACGCAGACATAACAACCATCACTTTCTTCCCGATTCGTTTCATATTCATCTCCTTTATGCTTTTGGGCCTTTCTATGGGTTTCTTTGTTCCTCAAGACCAAGGCCACGGGCGTTAACAAAAAAGGCTAACACGGGATCCCCTCGGACGGCCTGTTTCCTTTAGTTCGACCGAATATCGTTCATTATACATATCATAATAAGGTATGCTTTAAATGTTATATTAAACGTTTCCGACCTAAAGGTCAATACTTGATTTTGTTGTATTCAAGGGCAAATTGGTGTATTAAGTGATAGGTGATTTGAAGTATATGTTGGCGATGAAATCCGTTAAGGAGGTTTAACCATTGACCGGACCATCAACCGGAGCGGCCAGGCTTAGGAAATTATTAGAAGCTCCCGAGTTTATAATCATGCCGTGCTGTTATGACGGCATCAGTGCAAAGCTCATTCAGCAGTGCGGTTATTCTCTGACCTTTATGAGCGGTTTTGCGGTTTCAGCCGCACGCCTGGGATTACCGGATACGGGACTTATCTCCTATGCCGAAATGTTGGATCAAGGTCGTAATATCTGCTCGGCGGTTGATATCCCGGTGATTGGAGACGGAGATACCGGCTACGGCAATACGGTAAATGTCAAGCGTACCGTTCACGGGTATATCCAGGCCGGATTCGCCGGCATTATGATTGAGGACCAGCGCAGCCCAAAACGCTGTGGTCACACCATAGGCAAAGAAGTGGTTGAGCGAGAAGAAGCTCTCCTGCGACTGCGTGCTGTGATCGAGGCACGGGATGAAGCGCGTGATCGAGGAGAAGATATTGTAATTGTCGCGCGCACCGATGCACGGGATACGCACGGACTTTCCGAAGCCATTGAGAGAGCAAAGCTCTTTGTGGAAATGGGATCTGATATTATCTTTGTTGAATCCCCTCGTTCGGAAGAAGAAATGTATAAGATTTGCGTTGAGGTTGGCGGCTGTCAGATGGCCAATATTCTTGAATATGGGAAAACGCCGGTATTACCGCCCGAGTCACTTAAGGAGATTGGATACAGAATTGCTGCGTATCCGTTAACGCTTCTGTCCTCGGCGGTTTTTGCCATGCGTGACGCTTTGCACTGTATCCGGGAGGGGAAACCTCCTGAACGGATACTTGATTTTACCGAGTTGCAGGCTGTGGTTGGGTTTCCGGAATATGAGAACACCTTAAGACGTCTTGAAGGTAAGAAACCAGCAAAAGATCATTGATAGGCATTTATTTTTCGGAAGATTTTTGGCAGTTGGTGGTTTTTGGGCTAAGACACACTCTGCACCTGTCGTCACTGCACAACTGGCAAAAATAGCAATCCTTGCACGGATGCTTTTCGAGACGTTCCTGTTGTTTTTCAGGAACATAAACTTTTCCCTTTAAGCCGGGTACGGAAACAAATTGCATAATGGTACTCCTGTGGCAGCTAACTAGTGTCCATCCATAAACGGCATCTTTTGGCCCCCGGCGGCGTTCTCGCTCGTTTTCAATCCTCGAAATAGCGCGCTATGCCTGCGGTTGAAAACTCACTCGGGCCTTGCCGAAAACCAAAATCTACCATTTATGGATGGACACCAACTACCTTCTGATTCATGTCTTTAAGATAAGAAGAGAATCGGCCGGTTCAACCCCTCAAACAATGTGAGGCTAATTTATTCCTAAAAACAAAAAGGGAAACTCTGTAAAAAGGATTTACTCCGATTAAAAAACTATATTACAATCATTTCAAACCTTAATAATACCTTGAATTGACACAAACTAATATTCCGTTTATATTTTATTTAGATTGTTTTATGATCAAGTTGACCTTGGATACAAGGCTACGCATACGTTTGGCAGATTTTGCATGGTACGATGAAACAGATGCTCAAATAATATAAATTGTTAAAAATTAAATTAGTTGTTTTAATGTTATTTGTTCTTTTGATAAAAAAGTGAGGAAATAATGCATTCAGAAAAATTACGAGTGGCATCCGGAGTCAGCCAACTGGACAACCTGCTTGGAGGGCTCTATATCGGAGATAACGTGATCTGGTATGACAATTCCGGCAGTCTGGCCTCGGTGTTTTGTCTGAACTTCATTCAGGCCTCCCAGGCACAAAACAGGCCGCTCATTTACGTCAGCTTTGACCGTTCCCCGAAAAACCTCTTGGAAAAGCTGGGGGTTTTGGCCCAAAACAATCAATTAATCATTCTGGATTGCTTTACATACGGAAAAGGTTCGGGTTCCAAAGTCTTTCTCAATTTTTACAAGAATAAAAAATCCAGGTGGCCCTGCCAAATCATCAGAATAGATGAGCCGCGGCAAACCGACAAGGTAATGGATGCCCTTTACGGGATTCATGGAACTCTGGCCGGCGAGGTTCGATTCGTTTTTGAAAGCCTGACCGGCATGCAGGAATTATGGGGAGGCGAGCAGCATCTCATCAATTTTTATTCTCACTCCTGCCCCCGTCTGTATGAATTAAACACCGTTGCGTACTGGATCATCGAAAAGCGGGCTCACTCCGCCAGACTCAGGGCCCAGATCAATCAAATCGCCCAGGTTGCTATTGATTTATCCGTGAAAAGAGGCAAGACGTCATTAACCATTCTAAAAGCTGAGAATCGCGAACTGGATACGATAAACAAATCCTTTAATTACTGGAGCAAAGATCTTAGAATTACGTTTGATTCAGAAAAGCGTTCAACCGAGTGGTTTGATCTGGGATTGCGTTTAAAAGAATTTCGTACCCGGCGCGGCCTTTCTCAAACAGAACTGGCAAAACTTGTCGGCGTGACACCCAGCAGTATTTCCCAGGTGGAAAGCAACATCATATATCCGTCTTTACCCGCGCTTCTTAAAATGGCGGAAGTTCTGGCTGTTGAATTGAGTTCTTTTTTTAAGGAATCCATTGATATGACCAGCCGGATGATTTTTCCTTCAGACGAAGCGGTGGAGGTTAAGTTGCCGAATTTGCCGGAAGGAAATATTTATGCAAAGCTATTGATACCGGTGGATTTCAAGCCCAAAGCCGAACCTTATCTTCTTGAAATTCCGCCTAAAAAAACTCTGCCCTCTCACTTTTTTATCCACAAAGGACAGGAAATCGGATACTTGTTATCGGGCAAGCTGCAACTTAAACTGGAAAAGTCTTTATATAACGTCCGTTCCGGTGATGTGATTTATTTAACCTCTGAAATGCCCTCCCAGTGGAGGAATCCCGGCCCGGGTACGGCTAAGTTGCTCTGGATCAAGATCAAGTAACCCACAGATTCGATAATATCCTCTGTTGTCATCTTTCCCCTGTGTTACGAAGATAATAAACCTCATTGATATCCTGTGAACTTTTTAACACCTGGTTCTTGATTTCCGTGTGCTGATGCGCAGGGCTTATAGAAAAATTCCGAAAATTTAAAAAACCTCTTGACAACAAGTCAGTTTTTAAATATACTTAACATACTGGAAATATTAATAAATACTAATTTTTTAAAATATATTTAAGTAATACTAACAGCCTTAAACATGGGGGAAGATAATATAACAATGCGGACTGTATTTTGAAATGCCGGTATGTCTAAAGCATGAAAAAATACAATTAATGGTCGCACAAACAAAGGAGGTGCATCATGAATATGAAAATCGCATTGATTGACGAAAATTGTTCTGTTCGGGCAAAAACACACTTTGACCCAAATGGAAAAAATGAATCGTTCAAAAAGTTTTTTCATCAAATTAAAGAAGAATTATTGCCGGGGCAGAGAGCGTATCTTGAAATTAAGGATTCAGGAACCGATCCAATTACTCTTGAGATTTCCCATTTGGATTGCCCTCTTTTTTAAGAGAGGGGTATATGGACACAATTGCATAAAGAGGAACAGATTACTTAAAATCACAGGTGACAGGACGGGGGGAAAGCATTATTGTGCATCACCCCGTTTTTCCTTTTGGCTAATCGCAACTATTTACAATCCATTAAGAATAATTGATTTGAGTTTTAAACCGTGCCTATTACCCCCTGTCTTTTTTCATCAAATTCAACTCCCCGCCAGAAATCAAGTGTCACCGGAATATCAATACCTTTTGAAATAGTATCGAAACCCCATCGCAGCAGTTGTACTTATCTTTATAGGGAAATTGCTATGGATTATTGATTGCCGAATTCCCTTTGTTTGTGGTATGGTTTTAAAGATAATTTTCTTGATTGCCGTACAGTCAATCAAGCTATAAAGCTGTCAAAGGCTCTAACTAGTGTCCATCCATAAATGGTCTTTTTGCTTATCCAGTTAAATCCGTATTTAATATTTAACCGGGGCCCAATCTCTTTTTTTTCAAAGCGGAAAACTTTTTCATGAACAATTATCATACAAGCTGTCATATTCTTAATTATAGGGAACTGAGAGAAGCAGGATGGGCTGTCTTAAAGACGGATTCAGTGAATCTGATTTTTGCCTTGCGAGACTGTTATATGCTTGATGTGTTTGATCTCGATTCATCAGCGCATGTTGCATACCTTGATTTTGATATTAAAAAGAAGATTATGCTCGGTGACGCCTTTGGCTCGCCCGCAATTGGGCTGCCGTTTACCAATCAATTCCGCAAAACTTTTGGTAAGAATATTTTTCCATTTAAAGAGTTAAGATCTCGCCATAATGTCGGATTTTTTGTTGAGAGGGCATACAGAAATAAAGAAAAAAAGGGTCTTTGGAATATGGATGAAGTTTTGGTGGCTATCGCTCTGGAGATTGCCTTTGAAGAAGGTGTTGAGATCTTCATCGTTAAACCGACCGGAGATAGATCCCGGTATTATTGCAACAAATTTTACGCAAGGATTCACCCAACCACTGAAAGTGATATCATTTTGGGAATTGATTTGAGATCGGCCAGAAAAAAACTAAAACACATTGAACTTCAGGAAATTAAAGGCAAAACCCATTTTTTAAGGGTAACCTGTTGCCCGGATACATAATTGAATGTCCCGGAAATTCTACAATATCCTGAAAATACAGGTGTATTTCGTCCTGAAAAACATGGTCCTTTGGGCCATGCCTATTCCGAATTGCGGGGGTCAGAATTCTCCAGCTCTGCCTTGGAGTTTTGTGTCTAAAATCACAAATTCCAAGCACCAAATTACAAATAAACCTCAAATTCAAAATTACAAATTCCAAACCGGTTCAAAGCGATTGTTTTTTTGTTTGAGATTTTGAATTTCGGTCATTGTTATTTGTTTGTTTTTTGGGATTTGTTATTTGGAATTTCAAGTCAATGAACTTGCAACAAAGCAAATCCCCTCTGGGG
>JBARSG010000057.1:0-6480 GCA_049644625.1 Desulfobacterales bacterium
GACAGTCCTTCGATCATGTCTACATCCGGCTTTTCCATACGCTCCAGAAACTGGCGCGCATAAGTGGATAGTGATTCCACGTACCGGCGTTGTCCTTCTGCATAAAGGGTGTCAAACGCAAGCGTCGATTTGCCCGATCCGGAGATGCCGGTAACCACGATCAGCTTATTTCGAGGCAATTCAACATCGATGTTTTTTAGATTATGTTGTCTTGCACCGCGTATAACTATTTTTTCAGTCTTCATAGGTTAAAACCTGGTCCTTTGGGCCTGGTCAGAGTTCTCCGGCTCTGCTTAAAGAATCGCTGGTTCAGTTTGAAGTGAACTAAAGTTTAAAGTGAGCTAAAGCCCGCCCTGGTGCGACTCGTACATGTATATTGATATCGGCTATACATCATTGCAAACCTGCCTTTTTGAATATAGCGTATTGGTGATCGGTCTGGGCCAGGGTTAAGGAATTCTGTCAATTATATAAAATCAGCAGAGCGAAGCGACACCATAACTTTAGGCACTTTAGATCACTTTAGACACTTTTAACTTGTACGGCTTTAACTGAAACAACCCCATCCAGGGGAAAACCAAATCCGGGTCCTTTAGGCCCAGGATACTTTACTTTTTCCCAACGCGTACCGCCTGTTGGGCTGCCATATTTATCGCTGCAATCAGACTCCCAGGGTCTGCAATACCGGTTCCAGCAATATCATAAGCGGTACCATGGTCAACAGAGGTTCTTATAATCGGAAGCCCCAGTGTGGTATTTACACCATTATTAAAATGAATCAGCTTGAACGGAATAAGTCCCTGGTCGTGATACATGCATACAACGGCGTCATAACGTTTATTTGCTGCATGATAAAAAACGGTGTCCGGAGGAAACGGTCCGGAAGCGTAAAACCCCTGGTTTTCGGCATCACGGATTGCCGGCTCAATAATATTTTTTTCCTCGTCGCCGAACATGCCTCCTTCGCCGGCATGGGGGTTAAGTCCGGCAACGGCAATGCGGGGGGCTTTAAATCCAAACCGTTCATACAGAGCCTGCCAGGCAAGTTTAATGGTCTTTACTATGTTTTGCCGTGAAAGGATGGCAGGAACATCTCTTAAAGGAACATGGATGGTTACAAGAACCACACGAAGCCTGTTCCCTGCAAGCATCATGGCGAATTCGTCGGATTTGGTACGTTCAGCCAGCAGTTCGGTATGGCCGCTGTAGTGACATCCGGACAACTGCATGGCCATTTTGTTTATAGGACAGGTTACCATTGCCGCAATACGTTTTTTGATTGCCAAATCGGCTGCGGCTGTTATGTAGCATACCATTGCCCCGCCGGTCTGAACCGTGGCTTTGCCCCATGATGTTTTGTCCGGATCAAGTTCGGAAATGTTCAACACATCAACCACTCCGCATTTATATGTGCCGGCATCAGGGTCCTTGATAGATTCGAGCTTTAGGGAGCTTTGGGTAATTTTCTTTGCAGCGCCAAGAATTCGGGAATCTCCAATCACAAGAGGCCGGCAGACTTCGTAAATCGAAGGGTTTATAAGGGATAAAAGGATAATCTCCGGGCCGATTCCGACAGGGTCTCCCATGGTAATCCCAATAATCGGACGATAGTTTGATATCATCATAACCTCAAATAACCTGTCCAAGGATGAAATAATAAAAATTAAATATTATACTATAGAATGGAGAAAAAATTTTCAAATAAATAAAAAATTATCAAATCAATAAATATCAATGCCTTGCTGTTTAGTATAAATGAATAGTAATAAAAAAATGAATTGCGATTATTTTTTTAAAAAATAAAAGATAATAGAAGAAAACAGGAGATTTCGTTAAATAACATTATTGCCAAAATTCTGTGGATAACCATGGATATGTTTAAAATGTTTATAGAAAACAGCCTTTGAAAAAAGGTTGTATTTAAGAGCAGTTGCCTTTTCCGTGTCAATTAATATTGATAAAACAATAGGATATAAATTGTTAATAACTCGATAACAGATAAACGAAAAACCGATTTTATCAAGATTGACAAATAAGAGATGATCCATTAACTAGGCGAATACTTTTTTTGGTATTTAGTCATTTTTCTGCAAACCTCCAATAACAGTCTTAAGCCGTTTGATATCGTTAGTTTTTCCTATTTTTTCTTAAAAACAGGATAATCTGTTTTTAAAATTGAGAGCATAAGCTTCTATGAAGGGCATTTGGGAAGAGACAAAAGCTGCTATTAAATTATCTATTCCTAACCACTGTTTCAGGATGTGGATTGAGCCGTTGGAAATGATAAAATGTACTGCAGACTCAATTGTTCTATCCTCACACAACTTTTTTTCCAAAAAACGAATACTTGACAATTATGGCGCCCTGATAGAGTCAGAGCTAAAAAGGGTGGCTGGAAAAGAATACAGACTGTTAATCGAGGTCGCTAAAACAAAGGCCCATTCAAAACCTAAAGCAGATGATAATTTTCAACTGCAGCTTCCCAATATAAATGTGTGCCCGCGTAACGGCCGCCTTATGCGGAAAGATTTTACTTTTGATCACTTTGTAGTTGGTGGCAATAATGACTTTGCCTATTCGGCATCCCTCTCGCTGGCTTCACAAAAGAAATCCCTTCAGAATTCGTTATTCTTATTGTCAAAGATCGGGATGGGGAAAAGCCATCTTTCCCAGGCCATAGGCAATTATATCTTGTCCGAATATCCTTCGGAACGTGTATATTATATGACTGCCGAGGACTTTAGCAATGAAATGATTCATGCTTTTCGGCATGACTCTATCAATAAGTTCAAGGGAAAATACAGGAATCAATGTGACGTATTGCTGCTTGAGGATGTTCATTATCTTAGCGGCAAGGAAAGGACTCAGATTGAACTTGCATTAACGCTTGATACACTGTTTGAATCCGGAAAGAAAATAATTTTTTCGAGCTGTTGTCTTCCGTCAGAAATACCGAAACTCAATGATAAATTAAGATCACGTCTTTCATGCTCTCTTATTTCGAACATAGATCCGCCAGACTTCAGGACCAGAGTCAGAATATTGCAAAGAAAAGCAAAGCATAACGGGCATAAATTGCCGGAAGATGTGATCCATTACCTGGCCGCTGAACTTACTGAGGATGTGAGGCAACTCGAAAGCGGCCTTATCGGGGTTACCGCAAAATCATCTCTTTTGGGATCACCTATTGACCTTATGCTTGCTGAAAGTGTTGTTAAGAATATCGTACGTCACCGAAAAAACATTACAATAGATGCCATTAAGAAACTGGTTTGTAAATATTACAGTATCTCCATTGCTGACATTGTTTCAAGCTCTCGCAAACAATCTATTGTTCGACCGAGGCAGATGGCGATTTATCTGTCACGCAGATATACCGATTCTCCTCTCCAGACCATAGGGAGAAGTTTCAACAGATATCATGCCACCGCCCTTCATTCCATCGGCGTCGTTGAGCGGGAATTAAAAGGAAACGGTCCAAAGCAGAAACAGGTTGAGTTTCTCTGCCACAGGCTTGAATCCGGTAAATTTTAACCTTGATGGCTTCGTAAAAAGTCCAACTTCTGCGTTGCGCCGCATTCCTCGGAATTTGCGCGCCTTGAATTTGGAGCTTTTTACTTTGCCATCAAAATCTGACTTTTTACGAGACCTTTAACCTTGACACTCACAGATACTACATTCAGAAAACTTCAAAATATAGTGGGAAAATCCAGCTGCAGCAGAAAAAAAGAGGATCTTGTCTGTTATGCATACGATGCAACTGCCCGCACCTATCTTCCTGATGCCGTCATGTTTCCTAGCAATACCGAAGAAATATCCGCCATATTAAATCTTGCCGATTCAGAGGGTTTTTTTGTGATTCCCCGCGGTTCCGGTTCCGGGATGACCGGTGGGTCTCTCGCCGTCAGGGGGGGCGTAATACTTGTGATGGCTCGTTTTAACCGCATTCTTGAAATTGATAAGGGCAATCTTGTCGCCTATGTGGAACCCGGTGTTGTTACCGGCCATTTTCACCGGGCTGTTGAAAGAGTGGGACTTTTCTACCCACCTGATCCGTCGAGCTCGGAATTTTCTACCCTAGGCGGAAATATGGCAGAATGTGCAGGAGGTCCCCGGGCCGTTAAATATGGTGTTACCCGGGATTATGTGCTGGGACTTGAAGCGGTTCTTCCAACCGGTGAAATTATACATACCGGCGTGCAAACCAGCAAGGGAGTGGTAGGATATGATCTGACCCGACTTCTTATCGGATCCGAAGGGACCCTTGGGATAATTACCAAGATAACATTGCGTCTCTTGCCCCTTCCCGAAGCTGTAAGAGCTATGACGGCTGTTTTCGACAAGCTGGATACCGCAGCGGAAACGGTTTCAGAAATCATCAGGCGCGGTATCATCCCTCGAACCATAGAATTTATGGATAATGCTTCAATTCGGTGTGCAGAAAGCCGGCTCAAAATCGGTCTGCCGGTTGAAGCCGAAGCGTTGCTGCTGATAGAAGTTGACGGGAAAGTCGATGAAACTGAGGTGCTTATAGAGCAATTAAAAGCGATGTGCATATCCTTGGGGGCAAAGCGTATTAAAATAGCCGAGACCAAACAGGAGATTGATAATCTCTGGAAAGCACGCAAGGCGATTTCTCCGGCCCTGTTCCAGTTCGCCCCGGATAAGATCAATGAGGATATTGTTGTTCCAAGAAGCAAGATTCCTGATATGGTTAGAAAAATAAATTCCTTAAAGGAGGAAACCGGGCTTACTATGGTGAGTTTCGGGCATGCCGGTGACGGGAACATCCATTTTAATATAATGCTTGACAAGAAGAATAAAACGGAACTGAAAAAAGCTGAGTACGCAATTGATGTCCTGTTCGACTATACCCTCAAACTCGGGGGCACGATTTCTGGTGAGCATGGGGTCGGAATAACAAAAGCCGCATACATAGAAAAAGAGATCGGCTCTGTTGAGCTTAACCTGATGAAAAAAATAAAAAAGGTTTTTGACCCTAAAGGGATATTAAACCCCGGCAAGATCTTTCCAAACTCTTTAGTTTTTCAAAAAAGATAATCAAATAAGATAGCTGTATTGAAATAGCTTCTAAGTATGGATTTTTTAATTGTTATATTTTTTGAAAAACTAAAGTTACTGTATTTTGATAAACATCTCGCTAGAAGATATCAAATCCTCTAATAGCTCCATCCGGTTATTTTTATTTCGATCTATGGCGCAACGCAGCCTTAACGCACAAAGCTTTTTGCAGATCGGATCCCCGATGTTGAAATTACCGAAACATCCAAGATGATCGTCAAAAGAGATTTTATTCATTAATTCCTTTTTCATGCTGTATCCTTTAACTCCAACAATGAAAGCATTTCCTCATGAACGTTACGGTTGGTTGCAAGAATTTCTTTTTTATAAATATTAAACGGTTTATTTGAAAAATCTGTTACGGTCGCTCCGGCTTCTCTTGCGATCAATTCCCCGGCGGCGGTATCCCAGGGCTTTAAATTCTGTTCCCAGAATCCGTCAAATCGCCCACAGGCTACAAAACAAAGGTCTATGGCGGCTGATCCGAGTCTGCGTACTCCCTGAGAGGCTTTCAAGCATTTTGAAAAACGGGTCATCAGGGGATTGAAACAATCTATCAGATCATAAGGGAACCCGGTGACCAGCAAACTCTCTGAAACTGTTTGTGAATTAGAGACTTTGATGGGGCGGCCGTTGAGTTCGGCGCCTTTGCCTTTTACCGCAGTAAAGAGTTCTCCGGTTACCGGGCTTAAGACAATGGCGATAACTGTATCACCGCTCAAAGCAAAAGCTATGGAGATAGCGAAAAGACCGAGGCGATGTGCAAAGTTTGTCGTACCGTCCAGAGGATCGACAATCCATTTATGATCAGCTTTGCCTTTGTTCAGACCGCTTTCTTCTGCCAGGACAGTGTGATCAGGGAAGGCTTTTTTAATTGTCCCTATGATTGTCTTTTCGGATTCGGTATCCGCCTCTGTAACAAGATCAATGACGCTTTTTTTATCGACTTTGGATTTCCCTCCGCCATAATGCGACAAAAGCACCCTCTGGGCTTTATAAGCGGCGGCGATACCGACTCTTTTTACAAGTTCCAGATCCATAAAAAATGAATACAACGGCTAACGGATTTTTTAAAATTCCAAATTCCAGTTACCAACTTACAACTAAATCCCAAATCTCGAGCATCAAATCTCAAATAAATACCAAATCTCAAGCACTAAATTACAAATTAACCCGCCTTAGGCGGGTAAATCTCAAATCTCAAGCACCAAATCTCAAACTCCAAATTCCAAACCGGTTCCCTCCGGGCCGTAGGCCCTATGGGCCGGAGGCAAAGTAATCGTTTTTTTTTGTTTGGGATTTTGAATTTCGGTCATTGGAATGTATTTGTTTTTTGGGATTTGTTATTTGGAATTTCCACTAACTCAATTACTTTGTGAACAGATACGAATGAACCTT
>JBARSG010000058.1:0-2069 GCA_049644625.1 Desulfobacterales bacterium
GGCCAGCGCCTGATGGTGGGATTTGACGGAACCGAGTTCAACCCGGACCTCAAATTCCTTATTAAAACGTTGCATGTGGGCGGAATCATCCTTTTCGCAAGGAACCTTATACATCCCGGCCAGATCAAACGCCTGTGCTCATCCATTCAGGAATATGCCCGTTCCTGCGGTCAACCGCCCCTCTTTATCTCTATTGACCAGGAAGGCGGAAGCGTCGCCAGACTCAAAGAACCCTTCACCCAGTTTCCGGGTAATCCCAAAATGAAAGGCCCTGAAGATGCGATTCATTTTGCCCGTGTAACGGCTGCAGAACTCACAGAGATCGGAGTCAACATGAACCTTGCGCCGGTATTGGATGTTGCTCCCCAAGGCATAAACAGTGTCCAGGCAACCCGTGTGTTCGGCCATGATCCCCTGTGGGTATCTGAATTGGGAACCGTGGTTATCGATCATCTTCAGGCGAACAATATTATGGCGGTGGCAAAACATTTCCCGGGAATCGGACGCATCATACTGGATCCACATGATGAAATCTCCGACCTAAATATTGATGTTGACGCCATGCAAACCACGGATCTGCTTCCGTTTAAAGCCGCCATAGACAACAACGTAGCCGGTATCATGCTTTCTCATATTCGTTATCCAAGCATGGATGCCACGTGGCCCGCAAGCCTGTCCACGGCCATTGCCGGTGATCTTCTTCGCAAACAAATGGGGTATGGCGGCGTCATCATGACGGACGACCTGGACATGGGCGCCATTAAAAAACATTATGACATCAAAACCGTTCTCCGGCAAATCCTTTCAGCAGACATAGACATCGCCCTGATCTGTCACAAGGGCCCGGATATTGAAAATGCTTTTCAAGAGATTTTGAAATCCTTGTCTAATTCTAACCGTATTAAAGAAAAAGGGCTTCAATCTTTAAAAAGAATCGTGAATCTGAAAACAAAATATTTAAAATTTTAGCCGAACAGCTCGTATACTCCAATGAAGCCGGCTTTTTGTAACAGTTTAGTACCATTTCTGGTGTTGAATTTCAATTGTCAGAAATAAGGAGATAAAGACAAGCTTAAGACGAATCATTATAAAGTTCAGCCTGAGTGGTAGCGGCATCTGAAGTGAATAAAGTTTCTAACAATGTTCGGGGGTGTTTTCCTTGAGTTTTGCCTGTCATCATTTTCCCCAAGTCGGGAGTTCAGCTCATCTCGCGCCCGTTGGACGTTTCCAAAATAGAAATACTTGATAAATTTTTAAGTTATTGAGATGTATCGGTGACAATGGCATCACATGATAACCATATTTCACCCCCCCCCTGCTCCAACTGTACCTTTTTAGGAGGAATAATTGATAAATGTTTTTTTCCAACAAATATTTTAAAGCCTTTATTGTTATGTCAGGCTTGACATTGTTAGTCGTGGTATTTGGACATGTTGCTTTTAGCGGCGATTTATTCCGTTATGACCATGATATTTCTGGCAAAATTGTAGATTTTGATACGAGAAAGCCCATTCAAAGTGTTGTCGTCTCAGCCTGCTGGTTTACCGAATATACCCGATTTTCAATTGAACCCGGCAGAAAATATTATGATAATTTTGAGACGCTCACCGATCAAAATGGCGAGTTTATTATACCCGGGAAGGGCCTTAATATAATTAGGCGAATGCCTCCACCGACAATTTCAATATTTAAATCGGGATATTCTATTCTACACTTGCAGGATCTGGGGGTCCATTTTAGACAGGACCACCCGCTAAACGATCAGGTGAAATGGGAGGGAGACAAGGCGATCATTCCCTTTAGAAAAAAAACATTAGCGGAAAGAAAAAGATATCTCCGTTCCTATCCAACCATACCGTTTTCTGGAATGACATATGCCGGTGTCCCAAATTTAAAAGTTCAGCTCTTTTTAATTGAACTTAAAAAGGAATACACAGCGGTCCATATGATACCGACCCATTTAGAAGATCAGCGGACGTTGCAATACGTGGATGGAGGCGTTTTTCCTGCCAAAGCAACTCCAGTAAAACCAAAATCATCAGACTAAAAGAGAAAAAAACATGATCGGA
>JBARSG010000059.1:0-1785 GCA_049644625.1 Desulfobacterales bacterium
GCACAAAACAAAAATATCGATGAGGCCTTAGGGCTTGCACGAAAAGCTAAGGAAAAACTTCCCAATGATCCTAATGTAATGGACACACTAGGCTTGGTTTATTTCAAAAAGGGTTTGTTTGACAGCGCCATCGGCGAATTTGCGAACAGCCTGGAACAAATGCCTGATAATGCGGTTGTGCAATATCATCTGGGCCTGGCCTATTATAAAAAAGGCGACAAGGATCCGGCTAGGGCGGAACTGGAAAAGGCTTTGGATCTGAATCAAGAATTTGAGGGCGCCGATGAGGCTCGACAGATATTATCCACACTATAAGCTTTTATGTTCAATCATTAAAAAAACGATCCGTACTCAGAGGATGTGGTTTTGAAATTTCTTTCCTTTAAGATACTTATATTATGTATTCTTTTGCCGCCGATTCTTTATATATTTTCTCTACAATCGATTGAGAGTCATCTTAATAAGCGGTATGCAAAGGAGATAGGAGATATTTATACGGGAGATACACGCCCTTTATTTGATGGGAGCGTAAGACTGAAAGATGCCATAAATAATAATATTGACCGCTATCTTCAAAGCAAGGCGATACTATCATTGGGGGTTAAAGCAAAGGTAACCGTTGCCACAAAACAAAACACGATTTTATATCCTGCTGTTTTTAATGATGAAGAAGGTGACATCCCTCCGTCTGCCCCCATACAAGTAGCCGCTGACAATTACAACCTCATGAATGAAGGCCTTGTGGTAAATGTCGACTTAATACTTGAACATAACACCCTGCTTTCAAACGCCATACTTGCTTTTTACATCTGTATGTCCGTATTAGTATTGTTTTTGTATTATAGGACAGGAATAAAAAAAGCCAGGCAGGAAGACACCGAAAAAGAGACTGAGATAGCACGGCTTCTGGAATTCGAAAAAAATCACACCAGCAAACTTAAGGACCTAATAAAAGTCAAACAAAAACTTATAGCTGAAATTATTAAGATAAAAAGAAAACTTGTACATGAGAGGATCAGAGCCAGCAAAAACGAAGATGATTTGATAAAAGAAATTGTTGCACTCGAAGAAAATATTAATGAAAATATTGCGTTACAGAATGAGAAGCAGGAGGAAATTAATGCCTTAAAAGAAAAAATAAAACTCTATGAAAAGGAAAGGCAAAAAGAGAACAAGCAAAAAACAAATAATTTTAATACGGTCCGGAAACGATTTAAAACGCTTTATAAAAATATATCTGTCAACAAAAGAGCCCTGAACGGTTTTTTTGACCTTACGGATGACATGAAAATGAAAGGAGAAGAGATCATCCACAAGCTTAATGAAGACCCAAGCTTTGTGTTGGTTAAAAGAAAGGTGTTCGGGAAAAAAGGTCGGGCCACGGTCCAGGAGGTAATATTTGCATATAAAGGCCGCCTTTATTTCCGCAAAACAAAAGATGGCAAGATCGAAATTCTTACCATCGGCACCAAAAACACCCAGGCAAAGGACCTTGAATTTCTTGATAGCATTTAACCTGCGAACGGTTACCATGGTAAACGCATTTGAATCCCAATACAGGGGGAACGCTCCACGACGGAGTGTATCTCTTTCCAACCGACTGAAACTTGTACTTAAGCACCCGTATAAGCCCGAGCCGCGCCAGAGTTATTAAGAACAATTCGTCGCTAAATTATCCCATTGATTTTTTAAGTCATAATTTCATTCGGCTCGGGCTAACGCGTGCTAATGCCCTTCAAACAGTCAGTCGGTTTTCAAGAGAAACACGCCGTCGCTATGCTGCAC
>JBARSG010000060.1:0-4792 GCA_049644625.1 Desulfobacterales bacterium
GACCAGGGGATGCCACATGGGTTCCTGTTGGTTCTGCCCACTCACTTTTAAATAGCGGGCAAGAAGACTGCGTAATCTTGGTCATTGCATCCCCTGCCTGGTAAGGAGCCCCATTGAATATCTTGATCATACGACCCGGGGCCTTTGGTGACACCCTCATGCTCTTACCCTCGCTGGTTAATATCTCAGGGCAGTTGACCATCACCCTTGTGGCCCGCCAGCCCGGGTTGTATTTTATCCAGGATTTTGTGAACCGCTCAATGGATCTTGATGGCGCCGGCTGGCACAGGCTCTTTTTAGAAAGCCCGGCTAAAGAGGGGTTGCCGGTCTCCCAGACAGACTTTGTGGTGGCATTTTTGAATGATGAAGGCGGAGCGATCCGTCGTAATTTGAACGTATACTTTCCCAACACTCCGATTCATCTTTTCCCTTCCTTCCCTGGAAAAGGAGAAAAAATCCATGTTGCCCGCTACATTTCAAACTGTCTCGAGACAGCGGGCCTTCCAATTGATCCTCGGGCAGCCTTTGAAAATGCCGTTAGGCACCCTCTCATGAGCATGGAACGTCCATTACAATCCTGCAACACGGCGGTAGTCCATCCGGGTTCAGGGGGCCTTAAGAAGAACCAGCCGCCTGACTTTTGGCTCAAGGTCTTGCGCAGGTTTGTGAGAGAGCCTGCCTTTCAAAAAGTGGCCACATCGCTTTTGCTCGGACCGGCAGAAGCATCTCTTCATTCCTTTTTTAGAAAAAATTTGGATTCCACCAAATGGGAAATTTGCTTTTGTCCTGATAATGAGACACTCATCGGGCTGTTGGGAAAGGCGTGTCTTTACCTGGGCCACGACAGTGGCATCACCCATTTGGCTGCTATGTTGGGAATCCCCACCGTTGCCCTGTTTACAGAAAGCAATTCAGTCCAATGGCATCCTTTGGGTCCGGCTGTACAGGTTGTTCAGAAAAAAGGGCCCGGAGTCGGGCTTATCAAAGAGGTCCTGAAAGCAGCGATAGACCTGAGTCATGCTGCCGGTACGGATGGCCTCAATAAACCCTTGTGAATTCAATAAGTTGTGGGCTTTTCACGTAACATCTCAATGAGTCGGGGTAATCCACCGGAGGCGGGAATCCAGATAAATTGCAGTGATTTTACTTCCCCGAATTTATTGAGGCCTTACTTTTCGTGATGTTTGTGTTATAATTGTAAATTACAGAAGGAAACTAACTACCAGGTAGAATTTTAAAGAGGAGGTTGAACTCATGAAAAGATATTTGCAGATGGCATTGTTAGTACTTTTACTTTCTACTTTTTTGGGCCATACCGTACTGGCACAAGAGAACCGGGGTCCAAGAATTGTCGTAAAGGAGCAGGTTTTTGATTTTAAGGAGATAAAGGAAGGAAGTGTAGTTCAGCATACTTTTAAGGTGCTTAATGAGGGTGATCAAACCCTTGAGATAAAGAGCGTTAGACCTGGCTGAGGTTGTGCGGTGGCTGATTTTGACAAGGCCATTCCCCCGGGTGGGGAAGGAAAAATCAGACTTACGGTTCAGACAACCGGTTATCAGGGAAATCTTCATAAGAGTGCCAGGGTTTATACGAATGACCCGACCAACAGTGTAATCAGCTTGAGTCTAAAAGGATTTGTCAAGGTTCCCATCCTTGTGTCACCACCTCAAGTCCGATTATACGGAAAGGAAGGCCAGTCTCTCACCAGAATTATTGAAGTAAGGGCCGAATTAGATAAACCCCTGATACTGACACCAGGGCACTTTGATCTCACTGAAAAACTAACATACAGCATAGAGGAAATTGAAAAGGGCAAGAGGTTCCAGATTCGTTTCACAACTACCAATAGTTCTCCGCAGTCTTTTCGTGGATCCTTGAAGCTGAATACCAATTACCCTGAAAAACCTGAGATAACCATATGGATCAAAGTCCGGATTCAAAAGAAAGCCGAAGTACAGAGAAAACCCGGTTCTAAACAGCAATGACACCATTTTTGCACCAAAGACCACATTACAATCGATAGACTGAATGAACCAAAGAATGGTAACCCAAAAAAGGCAAAAAATAGTGGAAATTTTTACCGATGGGGCCTGCAGTGGGAACCCCGGGCCTGGCGGTTACGGCGCTGTTTTGAAATATGACCAACACATTAAAGAGATTTCCGGATGCGAGCCCATGACCACCAACAATCGCATGGAAATGATGGCCGTCATCAAGGCATTGCGGCAACTCAAACGACCTTGTAAAATAAGGGTGGTCTCTGATTCCAAATATGTTGTGATGGGCATGACAAAATGGATACACGGGTGGATCAAGCGGAATTGGATAAATTCACAGAAAAGGCCCGTTTTGAACAGGGAATTGTGGGAAGAGCTGTTAAGGCTAAGCAGAGGGCACCAAATCGAATGGGAATGGATTAAGGGCCATAATGGGTATCCTGACAATGAACGTTGCGATCAACTGGCCAGAGACGCCATAAAAGACTGCCGGAAATCCTGAAAACAAGGCAAGACCGGGCATGGAAAAAGCACTGCTTAAAACAGTTGGAAAGGAATAAAGCGTAGCCTGATTTAACGCCACGTACAGTTTATGCATAACCTTGATCAGCCTCAGATGGTGTTGCTGATTCCTTGACAATTAGCAGGAATAATGTTATTTTTATATATAATTTTTATTTTAAATTAAATAGATTCCAAGTTAGTACATTTCGCTTATCCGCCATGGCGGGATTGGAATTACGAGACATATTATTGCTTCATCATATTGCTGGAGGCTAAAATGAAATGCCCAAAATGTGGTTATATAAGTTTTGACCATAACGAAGTCTGTCCGAAATGTAACAAAAATATTGCCGCGCTAAGGGATAAGATGAGCTTGCCCTCATATAAAGCAGCTCCGCTGTCTATGCTGAAAGCGCTGACCGGAGAGGCCAGTGATTCAGGTGCCGATATCAGCGTCCAGGTATCCGAGGACACAGCATCAGTATTGGAAGAGGAAGAAGGCCTCAGCCTGGCAGACTCCCAGGCTATTGAAGCCATGGAAAAGACATTTAAAGACAGTCAGGAATTTGACATGCAGCTGGAAACCACGCTGGATGAAGTATGGGATGAAACACCTAAAGAGGATGCTGCCGATCTATCCCTGGATATTGAAGATCTCCCCATCGAAGATGCTCGATTTGAGCCCACGCAGGCTGAAGATGCAGCAGAAATTGAGACGATTGTTGATTCGGATCTTTTGCCGACTGAAGGTGGAGATCCTGAAAAAACAGCCCTTTTTGAACCTGTTGAAGCGGATGAAGAAACAACAGGCTTTAACCTTGACGATCTATCGCGAAGTGAATCGGGACCAATTTCTGAGGTGAAACTTCAAGAAAAAGCAGAAGACGATGTCCCTATTGATTTGGAAGATTTGGCTTTAGCCCTGGAGGAACCAACTAAGAACCTTAACCAATTCATGAAGCCCGAAGATGAGGAAGTTGATAATGGCTCACTGGAGCTTGAGGACTTAGATCTTGACCTTGATCTTGAGGGACTTGATCGCAAACCGTCTTAATTTGAAGTTCTAATTTTTTTTAGCCTTGACCTGTGTCGTTCATTGAAACTATAATTGCACCGGTTTTATGCCGAGATAGCTCAGTCGGTAGAGCAGGGGACTGAAAATCCCCGTGTCCGCAGTTCAATTCTGCGTCTCGGCACCAATAAAACACAATACTTTAAAAGGGTTAGTCCCGCAGGGCGGGAGTAGCCCTTTTTTTTTGGAAATCATACTATCCTTTAAGTTTTTAATTTTTTAGCCGATAAAACATTTACTATGAACACAAAATTAATGTTTATTGGCGCTATCATATTTTCGGCTTTGGCATTAAAAACAGAAGATCTGCTTTTTGGTTTTCTTGCTGTTTATTTTACATGTCTTGCTATATCCGTCTTTTTTTTCAAACATGAGCAAAAACAAATTGCAAAACGGAAAGGTGACAATTCCCTCCTGCCGGAAACAAATACACAAGACAAATGACATCAGCCGGGCTTAAAGTCTGATAATACAGTCACAATGACCTAAAAAAATTAAGAAAAGGGCGCAAAAAGTTGACTTTATCGGGTAGATCAAGTATAAATAATATATTTAATACATACCGTACTGTCCGGATTTGGCCATTTTTCAAAAGGAACAGGAATCCTGAATTTGAGTCATGCCAGTGCTCACCCTGTGTTTTGATGGCATTTGGGTTTTGTCGCAATGAAGAAAAAATACCAGGTTATTACGGTCATTCTAATAAGCCTTTTTCTTATCGGATTTTTCCTGAGCATTTATGTCACGGTTGAAGAGAAGGTACCAGACAATGCGGTTGTGGTGATCACCCTGGAAGACAAGCTTTATCATTCCATCCACTTTGACTATGCATGCGTTGCAGGTAAAACAGCGAAAACCACAAGCTTGAGAGAAGCACTGTCAAAAGGGTACAAACCAGATTCTCATTGTCAGGACCTCGGCTATTTTCGGGGAAACAGGCGATTTCTCTTTCACCATCTACTGTCCAAACTCGGAATAGAGGTGAGCAGTCGATGGGACAAATACGGGAATTGGTTATGGTAGTACCCTGTCCCCCATGTTTTTTTGCCGCATTCTGTGCCCCGCTTTCTTTAATGCATTTCTTCATACCAAAAACATATTCATCTTTAGCCGTCTTCATAGGTCAAGATCGTGAATTTTGAGCCGAGTTTTAGGAATGGGCAATGATTGGTGCTAAATAAATGTATCGGAAATTTTATAACTTACTCAAGCTAAACG
>JBARSG010000061.1:0-1722 GCA_049644625.1 Desulfobacterales bacterium
GAATAGCTACTGCACTTGGATGTAAAAAGAACGATATCCTTTGTCCTGTATTTGGTGACTTACGTAAACTTCGAAACGCAATTATCCACAATTTAGGAGTCTCGACATCTGATTTAGAAAAAACAGATGTATTAGGGCCGTTTAAACGAGGGGTGCCATTGTATCTAAATCAAGAACACTTGCGAACTATAGTGAATGGGGTCAAACCTTGATTATTGATTTAAATGGATTGACACTTCTCATGGATGTTGCTAATAGTTCAATATGGCCAGACCATTACGCATAGAATTTAAGGGAGCCTTGTACCACATTTTATCCAGAGGAAACGAGCGCCGTGACATCTTTTTAGGGGATGATGATTATGAGGTCTTTTTAGGTGTTTTAGAAGAGATGTCCGATCGATTTGAGGTAGACATATTTGCCTATGTTTTGATGAGCAATCATTATCACCTGCTGATTCGGACGAAACAGAAAAACCTATCTAAAAGCATGCAATGGGTGGGTACGACCTACACCCGTCGATTTAATTTAAAGCATTTTCGTAGCGGCCATCTTTTTCAGGGAAGATTCAAGAGCATTCTGGTTCAAAATGATGCATACCTGATGCAGCTTTCCTGTTATATTCATAGAAACCCTTTACGAGCCGGTCTGGTCAATCGTTTGGCTGATTACCGGTGGAGCAGCTATCGTAACTATGCTTACAAAGCGAGTCATATTAGCTGGCTGAATACGGATCTGATTCTTTCACAATTTAACGGGAAGGATTCATACAAAGCTTATCGTGAAAAGGTTCAGAAATATTCTGAAGAAGACGCCAAGATTTTTGAGAACCTGCGACATGGAATTGTATTTGGAACCAGAAGGTATTTGAATAAGATAACGGAGAAACATCTTAAAAAGGAATCTGATGAAGAGCTTCCACAGCTCAATCGGATTATAAAGGATAAAGATCCGGCTAAACTTTTAAAGCGTGCCGCAAAATCAATAGATTTTGACCTTACAAAACTTGGACAATCCGATCGAATTTTCCAAAAAGACGTTCAGGATCGGGATGTGTTACTTTATTTTTTAAGAGAGACCGGTCTATATACGAACAAACAGATCGGGGAGTTATTCGGTCTAACGTATTCCGCGGTGAGCCGCAGGGCAAGTATTGTCAAGTCAGAAATATCCAAGCAATCTGAAATGAGGCGAAAATATAGCCGGATTAAGTCAATAATCAAGGTTTGACCCCATTCACAGCTATCATGGTCAGAAAGACTCTTGAGGAATTATGCCGGGATAGAAACGCTATTGGTGATAATTTGAAGAAAAGAATAAAAGCACTGGGTGCTACTGTGGTTTTACCTCAAGAATTACTCGACGGAATTGATGATTTAAGACTGCTTGGAAATGATGCCGCACACATTGAGTCACAAACATTTAATCAAATTGGCAGCGAGGAGGTCGAAGTAGGAATTGAATTTACAAAAGAAGTTCTCAAAGCAGTCTATCAATATGGAAAACTCCTTGAGCGATTACGTAATCTTAAAAGAGAACAATAGGTTACATAAATAAACCCAACAACGGGCTGGACAAGGATGCGCGAAAAACCGCCGCGCACCTGTCAGCCCAAGCGATAAGCGGCGCTTCGCGCCGCTTATCAAAGGAGGAGGAGATGTTAGCTCCTGAATATCGAGTTGGTTTTCGAGTCTTGCGAGAAAAGATAGGATTGTTGGCCAC
>JBARSG010000062.1:0-9945 GCA_049644625.1 Desulfobacterales bacterium
CTAAATGCCCCATGTTCTTTTTTTGTGATATGTATGATCCTTGTTTTTAAGAATTCGGCAGAACTCGACGCTTCAGGCGGATAATATTTCATTTTTAATATTTCGTTTACTGCTAAATGTTCCAGTACTGCAGAATCTTCATTTACCAGAATGCCTAAGCTTTTTGATGAAAGATCCCTTAATTTAAAATGATAGAGAGCGCCGGTCTCTTTTAACTTAAACTCCACGCTGTAATACCTATCCAGTACCTTCCTTGATTCAGATCTTTTTTCTTTGCGGTTGCCTGTGGTGGTATTTTCTTGCATGATCGCTCTTTTTTTTAGTTAAAAGGTAAATGGCTGGAGACGAAAAACGAAAAATCGTATGCTGTAACCATAAACAAATCATAATAAAAAGTTGCCGTTATGTCTATATGTTATACAAAATTAGACGAGGGTTCAAGTTTTTTTTGAAGAAAAGTCAAAGAATTAAAAAAAGAAATTTGCTCTTGCTTTAGAATAATAGAGGAATATATTTTTGTCGCTTCATAAAGATAAAAATTTACGATTATTCATTAAGACACAAAAAGTTGAAGAGCCGAGCCATAAATTATGAAGGATGATATCTTTAATGGACAAATAAGCGGCAGAAAGGAGGTCCATACGAAAGACAAAATCCGGTTTGATTGCCATCCGGAGGTCGCGTGTTTTACCCGATGCTGCAAGGATGCCGACATGTATCTTTATCCCTATGATATTATCCGCATGAAGAACGGACTCGGTATTTCTTCGGATCGATTTCTTGAACAATATAGTATTCAAGCAATTAGAGACAACCCATATTTTCCAAGTCTTATGCTGAAGATGTCGGACGATGAAGAAAAATCATGTCCCTTCCTGTCTCCCGAAGGATGTACCATATACAAAGACCGGCCCTTTTCCTGCCGATCTTATCCGCTGGAACGCGCCGTGGCAAGAAGCGGTGATGAAAATGGACGTAAGGTTTTATACTTCATTATGCGTCACAGCTACTGTCTCGGGCATAAAGAATCTCGCGAATGGACGGTAACGGAGTGGATTGAAGACCAGGAGATGGAATTATATAATGAAATGAATGATTTGTGGGTCGATATCGATTCCATATTCAGAGTAAATCCGTGGGGCTCTCAAGGAATTGACAGCCCCGCCTTAAAAATGGCGTTTATGGCCTGTTTTAATATAGATATGTTTAAGAAATTCATCTTCGAGAGCAGTTTTTTATCGCGCTTTGATTTGCCCGGGGAAAGAATTGAAAAGTTGAAGTGGTCAGATGTTGAACTGATGAAGTTTGGTTTTGACTGGACAAAGTTTTTTCTTTCCGGATCTGGACCGCTCGTTTTGACTCGACCCGAAACAGACCCGAGTTAAAATATAGTTTCATTTTTCAAAGGTATCCGCTTTCGAGTCAGCCAATAAGAATGCCTACAACCGCTCCGGTCATACAAGTAGCCAGGGTACCGGCTACGATGGAACGGAACCCCAATAAAACGATTTCATCGCGTCTTTCAGGCGCCATTGTCCCCATTCCGCCGATCATAATCCCCAGACTTCCGGGATTGGCAAAACCGCACATGGCATATGTCATAATAACCAGGCTTTTATGGCTTAAAGCACCTTCTGCCAGACGGCTCATATCAAGGTAGGCCAAAAATTCGTTGAGGATGGTTTTGGTTCCCATAAGTGCGCCGGCTACTGGAGCCTCTTTCCAAGGGATACCCATAAGCCATACAACCGGTGCCATCACTAGTCCAAGAAGTCTTTGCAGCGTAACCGGTTGATCACCAAATTCCGGCAAAAGAGACAGGATTATATTAACAAGGTGGACCAGAGCAACAAGCACAATCAGCATGGCGATGATATTGATTAGGAGCTGGATACCCTGCATAGTTCCTTTAGTGATAGCGTCTATGGCACTCAACGACACTTCCGGAGACGTCAACTCTCCGGAGGTCGGCCGGCCGGTTTCAGGCACCATGATCTTGGAAATCATGACAGCCGCCGGTACACTGATGATAGACGCCGTCAGAATATGCCCCATAATATCTGGAATAATGTTGCTCAGAATGCTGGCATAGAGCACCATGACCGTACCCGCTATGGTGGCCATTCCCGAGGTCATCAGTGTGAAAATCTCACTTCGGCTCATCTCATTCAGATACGGGCGGATGAAAAGCGGGGATTCGACCATACCAATGAATATATTGGCCGAGACACCCAATCCCTCGGCACCACCCAATCTCATGGTCTTTTGTAATACCCAGGAAAAGGCGTTTACCACCATGGGCAGGATTTTCCAGTAAAACAGAAGCGCTGACAGGGCGCTAATGAGAAGAATGAGAGGAAGAGCCCTGAAGGCCAAAATAAAACTGGCTGCCGGATATTTTTCAGCAAATGGAAGTTTTCCGCCTCCAAGGTAACCGAACACCATGGAGGTTCCTGCGGTTGTGGATTCTTCCAGGGATAGAACAAGTCGGTTCAAAGAGATAAAAAAATTTCTGAAAACCGGCAGTTTTAGCAGTATTAGTCCTACGGCAAACTGGATTAAGATTCCGGCGATGATAATTTTAAAACTCACCTTTGTGCGGTTTTCACTGATCAGCCAGGCAATTCCCACGAATACGACCAGGCCCGCTATGCTTTGGGCGATCATGGATTTTCCCTTTTTTATTAACCAAGCTGCTTGATTACAACAGGGGTATGATTCGCTCTATGTGCTCCTTGATTATAGTAAATATCTTTTGGTATTTTTTGTAGGAACCGCCCATGGGATCTTCGATGGAGCTTTTTCTGGTTTCCTTGTCGGGCCAGGCGCCGAGGAGAGCAACTCTGTCTCGACGCCATGGAAAGAAAACCTGAACGAATTTTTTGTGGACCGGTTCCATACATAGAATCAGGTCCGCCTTCAGCAACTCTTTCCCGACAAGAGATCGAGCTCTGTGGGATGAAATGTTAAAACCGTTTTTTTTACAGACAGCCTGGGCATATTCGGTGGCCGGAGAATCATTTGCTCCGTGAATGCCCATGGATGAAACAATTAGATCATCACGTTCCATTCCATGCCATTTATATCGCAAAAAACCTTCCGCCATAGGACTGCGGCAAATATTTCCCGTACACACAAAAACAATATTCAACATTTCACTTCCATTAAAGATTTAACGGCAAACAAGATGACTCAGCACAAAACTCTTTCCAGAATATCCGTCGTGGACAGGTAGATGGCTAAGTCCTTGCTCGCTCTGGGTCCCGCGACATTTAGAACTTTAATTTCATGTTCTGCAATCCAGGATCCGATTTGTCTTGCGGCTTGAGAAGACGGGGTCTTGTTCAAATCTATATGAAGCCAGGGCCGGCCATGACGAAGCACCATGTCTCGAGTATAATCTGATCCTCCGGTGAGTTTACCATGTGATAGTATCAGGGTGCCGTCGGAGTCTATCACGTTCTGTTCAGTCCGTTTGTTATGGTTGGCTGTATCCATTTCTTTGAGTTGATATTTGTCATCTAGCTTCCCGTTTTCCGTTAACCGCCCTTTGGGTATCCACCCGCCATGTGAAATCCCCAACTTAATAGCCACATCAAGCGCAGCGCGGTCAGCGCCGGTCTGACCGCCGGAAATTATTTTAGTTACCATGATCGTCTCTCTTATGCAAAAAATTTACACTGCGATTTTAATATGTTCAATATAGGCTAACGATTGGTGGGTGTCAATGGATAGGCAAAAGTGCAACGTACCGACAACGTTTGGACAGCATGTGTTTAAAAAAGCATTACATCCGAATTCCGTTATTCCGATGGTGAGCCGTGCAAACTCCCTTACCCTTCCGAAAGAACCCGAATATGTGTCTCAACCGACTCTCCCAGTGCCTGCAGGTGGTAGCCGCCCTCGAGCATGGAAACAAGCCTGCCCTCTGCGTAGTCCTCGGCAATGCCTTTAACTTTTCGTGTCAGCCGTTCATACCCTTCTGTAGTGAGCCTTATATGTGCCAAAGGGTCGTCTGTGTGGGCATCGAAACCAGCGGAGATAAGGACAAACCGGGGCCTGAACTTTTCCATCTCTCGCTCAACCGTTTCCATGGCTTGGAAATACTCTTGATTTCCTGCACCCGGAGGCATGGGGAAGTTTAAAGTGTATCCTTGACCTTTACCGGTTCCTGTTTCTGAGGCTCTTCCCGTGCCGGGATAGCAGGTGAAGGGGTTTTGGTGGAAGCTTATGTAAAATACGGCCGGGTTTTGTTCGAAGGTATGCTGGGTACCGTTGCCGTGGTGTACATCCCAGTCTATTATCACAATTCGTTCCACGGCATATTTTTTTTGAAGATACTTTGCCGCAATGGCAATATTATTGAAGTAACAAAAACCCATGGCCTTGGATCGTTCTGCGTGATGGCCGGGGGGTCTTACCGCACAAAAACAGTTTTTTATATTCCCCTGCATCACGTTGTCTATTCCCGCAAGTATACCCCCGGCAGCACAAATGGCCGCTTCAAAAGTGGCGGGGCTTAACGGGCATTCCGGGGTGTCTAAAAAAGGAGCAGAGCTTTCCACCGCACGCTTAAACCTGTCTATATAACTGGATTCATGACAAAGTTCCAAAATACTCCTTTCCGCGGGAACAGGTTCTATGTGAAGAAGTTTATCAAGGAGGCCCGATCCTTCTAAAGCCTTAATTATGGCGGTAAGTCTTTGAGCCCGTTCCGGGTGATTGGAACCGGTATCATGCTTAAGGTACAGATCATCATATACAAGTCCGGTTTTGGTCATATCCATTTTCCTTTCCAACAATTAAGAAATCATAAAAGATTCTACGTTGACTTAATATCTATGTCTTAATATGGTTGTCGGATAAAAAATGGAAATATATTTCAAGATAATGAGGAAGGCAATGTCTTTTTAACCCGACCCGGCAATTTTTTAACGCGTACCGGTACAATTTATTTATGATCAAGGGGTTGGGAATTCGCATCAAAAGTTTTTTGCCACAAACAGCACAAATTGTAGAACCAAGGGACTCACATGCTGCGTTCAAAACTTCCTGATGTTGGCGTTACCATTTTTACAGTAATGTCGAAGCTGTCCAATGATCATAACGCCATAAATCTTTCACAGGGATTTCCGGATTTTGATGTTCATCCCGATCTTTTGGATCTGGTGAATAAATATATGCGTTCCGGATATAATCAGTATGCGCCGATGCAAGGCGTGTCGATTCTTCGTGAAATGATTGCTGAAAAAGTAATGAAGTTATATAACGCCGGTTACGATCCCGGATCTGAAATTACCGTGACATCCGGTGCTACCGAAGCATTGTTCGCGGCAATCACTGCTGTTGTCCATAACGGTGATGAGGTAATCGTTCTCGAGCCGGCATTCGATTCGTATGTACCGGCCATTAAATTAAACGGGGGAATTCCGGTATATGTCAAATTTAAGTTTCCGGAGTATCGAATAGACTGGGATGAAGTTAAGCAAGCTGTAACGTCAAAGACAAGGCTTATTATATTAAATTCGCCCCATAACCCCACCGGAGCCGTATGGTCGCATGAAGACATAGCAGCCTTGAAACAAATTGTTATGGATACGGAAGTGTTGATTTTGAGTGATGAAGTTTACGAGCATATTATTTTTGACGGCCTCAGGCATGAAAGCATATCCCGCCATCCTGAGCTGGTTTCACGAAGCTTTGTCATCAGTTCCTTTGGAAAAACCTATCACACAACCGGATGGAAGATCGGATACTGCCTGGCTCCGTCGGTTCTATCCAAAGAGTTTCAAAAGGTGCACCAGTTTCTGACATTTGCATCCAATACGCCGATTCAGTTTGCCTACGCCGAATTCATACGGAACCGAGATGTTTATCTGAACCTTTCAAATTTCTATCAACGAAAGAGGGATAGATTTTTAACACTCATTGAAAAATCACGCTTCAAACCGATACCCTGTCGCGGCACTTATTTTCAGATGCTTGATTATTCGGAAATTTCTGATGAATCCGACGTGGAATTTTCAAAACGGCTTATCATAGAACACGGTGTGGCTTCAATTCCACCTTCGGTTTTTTATCATCAAAAAGACGATCATAATGTTTTGCGATTCTGTTTTGCGAAAAAGGATGAAACCTTGGACAAAGCCTCGGAGAAATTATGCCAGATTTAAAAACCACTATTATACAGACCGAACTAGTCTGGGAAGACATGGAGTCCAACCTTGCTGCATTTAATGATAAGATTAACGCAATCGAGGATGATACACATCTTATCGTATTGCCGGAAATGTTTACAACCGGTTTCAGCATGAATCCCGCCGATCTTGCTCAAAACATGAAAGGATCTTCCGTAAAATGGCTGAGAGAGAAATCACGGCAAAAGAATGCTGACATAGTCGGAAGTATCATCGTCACTGATAATGGTAAGTTTTTCAACCGGTTGATCTGGGCAAAACCCCAAGGCGAGATCTTTACTTACGATAAACGGCATCTCTTTCGTATGGCCGGCGAAGAAAAAGTATACAGTGCCGGCCGTCAAAATATTACTGTTGAACTGCGAGGCTGGAAGATCAGACCTTTTATCTGTTATGATTTGCGTTTTCCGGTCTGGACGCGAAATATCGAAAACCGGTATGATGCGGCTATATTTATCGCCAACTGGCCTGAAAGACGCTCAGATCACTGGAAGCTACTACTTCAGGCTCGAGCCGTTGAAAACCAGTGTTATGTTATAGGGGTTAATCGCGTGGGAATCGACGGAAACGGCCACAATTACAGTGGTGATTCTTCAATAATCGATCCCCTTGGTAACATTATATTCCATAAGAAGAATGCGACAATCACCTATACGGTCGATCTGTCCTATGAGACCCTGCAAAACGCCAGAGAATGCTTTCCTGTCTGGATGGATGCGGATAACGATTTGATTCTTTATAAATAAATTTAATCCGTTATGATAGCAGGCATCAAAAATTGTTCATCAGGTGCCTCTGGGATGGAAAACGTGTATTTCTGATCTATAGCCATACCGAGTGGACTTCATTAACGGTTTCTTTCACGGACAGAACTGCGTTCGCAAGTCGGAAATACATCAGGGCGACACCGATATTTTGGGCAACGGCTTGAAGATGTTCTACATCCTGTTCCGAAATATCCCAAACCTGTGAGCGATAAAGGCGCAATGCACCGACTATTTTCCCATGCAAAGTGATGGGGAGAGAGACGATCGCTCTTATATCCTCTTCTTTGGCTTTATCAGGATATTGCAGGCGGTCACTCGTTGTAACATCGCTAATGATAACGGGTTCCCGGTTTGACGAAAGTTTGATACTTTTATCCACCAGGACAGGTCCCTTGTTAACATAATTGATGCTCAGCCCGGAACTGGCAAGAATTTCAAGTTCCTCTAATTCCGGATTTAATACGAATATGGTTGCGCCCTTAATTCCAAGAGCACCGACTAAAACCTGAGTTAACTGATTGGCCATTGTATCCGCATTTTCAGATTTTGTAATAACCTCGAAAACCAGTTGAAATATTTCCAAATCTATTTTGCTTTGAACAGCCACGGGATTCCTCCTCCTCATCTAATACTATTCATATGTTTTCGTAATATATTCCTGTATGTTATCTTCATGAACCACGTCATGTTACAACATAAACATCGACCTGTTTCAGGCTTTTCATGACTTTATTGGAGACACTTCCGGTGAAAAACCTGGTGATCTTGCCAGGGTTACGATTTAAAATAACTATATCAAATCCGTTGTCTAAAACAAGATCAACGATATCCTGAGCAACATCTTTGTTAAGAGCCCTAAAAATGTAATGGACCCTATTGCTTGAAAAACCCTTCTGAATCAGTTTTTCTCTGGCCTGTTTAATCCCTGTCTCATGCTCATGAATCTTCTGTTGAAGGTAAGCCAGGTTGCTCGAGATTTTTTCCATGATTAGACTGTTGCGCAATTCGATCTTTGGCACAGGGGTATATGCGTTAAATAATGTTACCTCAACCCCTTTGTCCTCTGCAAACCTTCGAATGACGAAGTCTAAAGCCTTCTCATCGTAATTGGTAAAATTGTAAGGGACTAAAACTTTTTGCTTATCCATTTTACCCTCCTTTCTCCCAATTTCGGATTGAAGTGTTTATGGTTACAATTCCGAGGATGCCATATAGACACTAAAACCAATTTTGTTAAATTGTAGGATGTTAGAGCCGCCAGAGCGCCGAAAATAGTAAGTACTGTAACTTAAATAATGGATTAACAACAAGAGGAACAGGAAAAAGTGTATGCGCAAGAGGAGCAAATTCACATCACAATATTTTTTTATATCATTCTACAGGATAATTGTCAAAAAATAGTGCATTTATCATTATCGCTAGATTTACCCTCGAACATAACGATTTAATATTCACTGATGATCCTTATTTTTATAAAATTCCTCTGATAAAAACTTTTAGGCGATGAGTTTATTATAGCAGGTTTATGGGTTGAGGATATGAAATAAGACTCGGCTTGATCACCGCTAAGTTATGATGATATATTCCTTGACAAAAAAGAGCGTTTTGCAAAAGCTTCGCCACTTGTCTGCATCCAAAAGGCTTTGATGTGATCAACTAAACAGTTGGTTTTTCGGCTGGTTTTTCCTTGGTATCATCTTGTTTTTACGGCCATAAAGAAAAGGGCAAGGATAAATTGACGGTTTTTTTGCCACATAAAAGAAATTGCTCAGTAATGCTAACTTTTTCTAAGTTTTGTTGACTTTCCGGATATGCTGACCGGATCTTATATATTGAGGTAAAAACATGATTTGCTTATTTTGCGGCAAACCGGAAAGGAATTATAGACCGGGCACTAATGTTAATTTCATATGTGGCACTTGTGTGCAGTTATTGTTAAGTGCGGATCAGGCCGATTTAAAAAAGGCTTATGCCAAGGCAGCCAAGAAAGGCTGTTCAGGTAAGGCATCAGCGTGCCGCTTCAAGGGACGTAGGGAGCCTAATCGGAAAATGGCAATTTCTATTTACCCTGATCTATACTTGAGTTGACAGAATGGAAGGCCTAATCACAGCAAAGATTGAAAAACGACGCTGATATCTAAAAACGCACGTTTTTTGATTTTATTGCCAGTGGGAATATATAGCAGATGTCGATAACCTCAGGTTGTTATTCTTGGTCGAATTTATATTTGTAAAGAAATAATTTTGACGATTTTATGGAACTCGGAATACTTCCAGGTGCCTCTGGGCAGATAAAATATCATCGCTTATTTGCTTTTTGGGGAATAAATTTGTCTGGTTCACCTTTTCTGCGGCGAATAACATTGTCGACATCAGGTTTGGCTTGCCATCGCTTTTTTTTAGCTTGGAATTTCTCGTTAATCTCAAACATTTTTCGAAGTTTAATTTCTAACTCCTTACTTTTCTCAGCGCCCACTTAAACCTCCTGTTTATCTATGCAATCAATAATAATATGATAATAAGATGCTATACTCCATTTCTGCAATGAACCACGAATCATCCATCGCAATCACCACCTCGTTCATGATATTATTTTTTTTGAGTGCACGTGGCCAGCAGTTCATCGTCGGGATTGTCTTCAACCAGCAGGATTATTTTCTTGGACATACTATGTTTTATTATTCTGATATTCTTGGTTTCAGTCTTCTATCAAGTCCGTTTCTTCGATCCTTGGCAGACCTGCGCTCAGGAATATGTCTGTCATATGAAAATTGACGCCGATCTAATCCTAAGCGCTCACCTCCATTAGCTCTTATAAATGATGCCATAACTTCGTTCTCATCTGAATTTATAGACCCTAAAGTTCTAATAATCTTTCGTTTTGTCTCCATTCTGCATGGCAGGCCTTGTTCTATCCGTGCAATGGTCTTGGGTGATAGATCGGTCTTTCTTGCAAGCTCGACCTTGCTGATCATAAGGGA
>JBARSG010000063.1:0-7000 GCA_049644625.1 Desulfobacterales bacterium
GAGATCCTGTTTGTTAAAGAAACCGTTGAAAAAATTGCAATATGGGAAGGGCGCAAATACTCCAAAGAAGAAGTCACTGCTGTATCCGGGATTGGATCCGTTTACTGGACCGGAGAATTCGGAAAAGTTTTCAGGCCACTGGTTTTTGAGGCTGACCGGATTTACTTGAACACAAACGAGCACCTGCGGGCGGATGTTACCGTGGAGACAAGAGATGCCCGTTTTTTAAAACAGTGCAAAAAATTATACCCACTTCATAAATATAAAAGATTGGCTCCGATAATGGATGATCTGCGGGCCGTCAAATCCGATATCGAAGTAGAATTGATCAAACAGGCCTGCAGGATTACTGAAAATGCATTTCGAAGGTTGCTCGGCTTTATACGCCCGGGTGTGTGGGAATTCGAGATTGAGGCTGAAATTTACCATGAATTTTTAGCTAATCGATCCCGGGGACCGGCCTATACACCGATTGTTGCTTCAGGCCCTAATACCTGCATTCTGCATTATGTCCAAAACAACCGACAGTGTAAAGATGGCGATCTGTTACTCATGGATTTCGGTGCGGAATATGCCAACTATGCTTCCGACGTAACGCGTACGGTCCCGGTAAACGGTAAATTCACCCAGCGGCAGAAAGAGGTTTACCATGCGGTGTTACGGGTCCAAAAGGCAGCCGTTCAAATGCTCAAACCGGGGAATACTCTTAAAGAATACCATAAAGAAGTCGGCCAAATCATGGAAAATGAGTTAATCGGTTTGGGCTTACTCGATTCTGAAGAGGTAAAAAACCAAAACCAGGATTCTCCGCTCTATAAAAACTATTTTATGCACGGCACGTCTCATCATCTGGGGTTGGACGTTCATGATTTGGGAAATAACTACCGGAAATTTGAAGAAGGAATGGTGGTTACATGTGAGCCGGGTATTTACATCAAAGAAGAGAATATCGGCATTCGACTTGAAAACGACATTCTGCTGTCCAAAGACGGCCCTGTGGATCTCACAGGAAATATTGCCATTGAAACAGAAGAGATTGAAGATTTGATGAATGCATAAAAAAGACATTGCTTATAAATGAATCTCGATTATCTCAGAAAAAAAGTCGTGGAGAGGATCTTGTTTTCAGTAACTAATGCCTAAAATTAAAAGGACAGCAATAAGATATCAATAAAATGAGACAGCTTTCAACATCTTTCAACGGCAATGCCATGCTTGTTTTTTTTATGTAACCGAGGTAATCTGCCCGCCAGCCGTGGGTTGCGCCTCAGACAAATGCCGGGCGGGCCTGGGTGGCGGGAGAACTCTGGCGGCAGGGGGATCTTTGTTTCAAAAGATGTTTACTGTAAAAATATTTATGAAAAAACTTTTTGACCCAATATGCTATATGAATTAAAAAGGATACTGCACGGGAGTTTGATATTGTGATCGATCTACTCATATTGTGTCGTTTCATTTTGCTGTCAATCAGCGCGTTGTTGTTAATTGTTGTCCTGATAAAATTAAAAACAAATGTAAGCTCGGGAGTAGAAGAGGCGGTTCGCGAGGAACTGCGATTGGGCCGCGAAGAATCAGCAAGAGCCGCGAAAGACCTCAGGGAAGAAGTTTCTGGGGGTCAGAAGTTGTCCATGGACACAATGGTCAGAGCTATCGGTGAAATGGGCAAATCACAAAACGATCAACTCAACTCAATCGCCCGGCGAATCCAGGAACTCACGGAATCCAACCGGACGGGAATTGAAAAACTGCGAAGCACGATTGACACACAATTAAAGCATCTTCAGGAGAGTAATGAGAAAAAACTCGATCAGATGAGAGAAACGGTTGACGAGAAACTGCAAAGTACGCTTGAAAAACGACTTGGCCAATCCTTCAAGCTTGTCAGCGAACGCCTTGAGGCCGTCCAGCACGGCCTTGGAGAAATGCAGAATCTGGCAACGGGGGTCGGTGATCTAAAGAAGGTTCTCACCAACGTTAAAGCGCGGGGTACCTGGGGAGAAGTCCAACTGGGTGCACTTTTAGAGCAAATCTTAACCCCGGATCAATATGATAAAAATGTCCGTACCCGGGGGGATTCCCAGGAAAGTGTTGAGTATGCCATTCGCCTGCCCGGTCAAGACGACGAGCCGGAATCTTGCGTCTGGATGCCCATCGACTCAAAGTTTCCTCAGGAGGATTATCTGAAGCTTGTGGAGGCCGCCGATACTGCTGACGGGGATGCTGTGCAAAAAGCGACTGCGGCACTCCTCCGCTCGGTTCACAGCTCTGCAAAAGAAATCCGGGATAAGTATCTCAACCCTCCGGCCACCACTGACTTTGCAATTATGTTTCTGCCCACGGAGGGACTCTACGCGGAAGTCCTGCGCCAACCGGGCCAGGTCGAAAAGATTCAGCAGGATTACCGTATTGTTGTTGCCGGGCCAACCACGCTTTCGGCAATCCTGAGCAGTTTGCGCATAGGCTTTCGTACATTGGCCATTGAGAAGCGATCGAGTGAGGTTTGGAAAGTCCTTGCGGCAGTCAAGACGGAATTTGGGAAATTCGGCCATGTTCTAACAACGGTAAAAAGGCAGTTAAATACGGCCTCTAATACCATAGAACAGACCGGAGTACGAACTCGAGCAATGAAACGGAAACTGCGCGCTGTGGAGGAGCTGCCTTCAGAAGAAACCACGCAGATCCTAAACTTACCTGATTCCGGGATAGAGTAGTGTCTTAATTGTAAATTTTGTGCATTTTTGGCAAATATTTTTTTGGTTCCGGTTTGTTTAGATTAGGATATTGATAAGAATTCTCTTGGACGATCATCCAGGCAAAGATTTATGAATTAAGATTATCAAAGGTACAACCACGCTCAAAATGAACAACAATCCTTCATATGAGGTCCAGGCTTCATATGGGGCCTTCCCTTTTTTACGTGCGGTGACATACTCAGCCAAAAAACCCAATCCCATCACTAGCCAGAGCGTCAATACCGCAACCACTATTGTCGGTGTGTTCATATCTCAAATTGCCCCTGTATTTCTAAAACCCGGACAAATAATCTCGAATGTGTCTTAAACGATAATCTAAAATCAGCATTTAGGCATAACGGCAAACTCAACACTTGTATGATATTGAGTTTTTACGATTATAAAATATACTATGAAATTGAAAGATATTCAAGAGCGTTTTCCGTTGGCGTTTGATTTGAAGATTACAAAGAAAGACTCTTTTAAAAATCTCCGGGCATGATGACCATTCAAAAAAAGATTACTCCATGTTGAAATCTATCCGGAAATAAGGTAACCTAAATTAAAAAGGATAATCCCAGAGGCCCCTATTTATCTGATCAGAAAGAAGGTAGACAATGCTAACGGTTAATTTAGGTTCTCCCCATCTTTTTCGTGTGCCGCCTGAGAAACAGAGCGATGAAATGCTTAACAGCTTTGTTGAGGATGAAACCGAAGATAACCTATCGGACCAAGAGGAATACATTTTTTGTCGCCAATGCCATAACATGATAACAACTCCGGCCGAGCGCATAGAAGTCCGGGGATCTCACCGGCACACTTTTGCCAATCCTCACGGAATTGTTTTTGAGATAGGGTGTTTCAGAACCGTTAAGGGATGCGGCCATGCGGGTCCGGCCTCGACGGATTTTAGCTGGTTTTCGGGCTTTAGCTGGAGAATTGCCGTTTGCATCAAGTGCCTAACTCATCTGGGATGGCTTTTTGCATCGCCGGACCAGGGCCATTTTCACGGGCTGATCCTGGATCGTCTTATAACCCAATAATTCCGCCTCGAACCTGTAACTTCTCAATAAGTTCTGGTATATTAAATGATTATATTGACCCGCATTTGTTATGAAAAATGCCGAGACCCTTAAAAAATCTCGGCATTTTTTTACACCTCGGTTTAAATCCTGTTTAGTTAATTCAGGGCTCCGTTTATGGCATTAACGGCTTCGTCTATACTTAGGGCTCCGGTATTGATGATAAGATCGTAATTAAAAATGTCCGCGATATCGGCATTAAAGTATTTTTTTATAAACGCTTTGCGATCCGATTCTGTTTTTATGACCCTTTGTTTTGCTTCTTCAACAGTAATGCCGAGTTTTTTAGATACATTTCGGATTCTTTCCTCCATAGGCGCTATCACTCGAATGCTGAGTCTTTTGTTAGGAGGTAGAACAAAATTGGAACCCCTGCCTATGATAACAGCCTGGCCGTGTTTGCCGATGGTTCCGATAATTTTCATGAGATGCTGGAGATACCGATCCGGCCATAGATGTCGCTTGTCTACAAGGGATGATATCCACTCGTCGAGTACTGAAACACCTTTTTCGTCCAACGTTTCAAGGAATTGAACACTTACACGGGCATTTTCAGCCATATTATGGAGGACTTCCTGGTGGAATAATTCGTATCCCAGTTTTTCGGCAAGACGCTCGGCCAAAATGTCTCCCCCACTTCCGTGCTCTCTGGAAAAGGTTACGACAGAAATACGTTCTTCCTCTTTTTTCTCTTCCGTACGCATAATCTGCCATCTTCGCACCTGCTCTTCTATAATCTGCTCGATAGAACGTGTTTTAGTTTTCATGTTCTCTCCTTTCATGGTTGGCTGTTGGATGGGTAACAATTCATGAGAAAACACACATGTTTCGATCTGCAGTAATTAACAACAGGGGGCGTTTTTCAAAGGTCTCAAACAGGTTGTAATGGAGCCGTAAACAAAGGTAGAAGAATTTTCAGAGGTAAATGAAACTCAGTCGAGTTGAAATCCCAAAAGTCGTCGGCAAAATAATAAAGCGCTTTGACACGATCATTTTCAGCATTTGCTCCAAAGAATTTTTTTATCAATTTAATTTATGATATCGTCACAAGTGTGTCAAGAAAAGAAAATGATGCTCAATTCAGAATAACTGAGGGTTTTGGCCCATTTTTGACATGCAAACTGCTTTTCTATATTTCACGACGTTGTCCGGGAAGTGGCGGACTAAACATCCTGTTTGTTAACTATTGGACCAGGCACGTTATGTTACGAGTTTATTTGTGTTATGCAAAAAAACTTTGCATTATCTTCTTGAATCTTGCGCCCCGCCATGTAGTGGACGGTCTTGTTGCTTCAGATACGAGAATATCTTGATTCAAAAAAGGTAAAAAGTCAGAAATCCGTGGGATAATTACTCTTATTACCGGAAAATTCAATACCGGATGGGTGTGGTCGAGTATGATACAATCGGTATTGAAGTGGTTACATATTTTTTTAAGTTCCTGAATCTCGCTGAAAATATCCTTAATTTTGGTGTTTCTGTAAGCAGTCATTTCTCCTTGCTCAAGAAATGAGATATCTTTTGGAGAAATGCAACATTTCATTAACAGGTAAAAATTGTTAACCCGAGATCGATGGACAAGCGGTTTATCCAACTGCGGACGGGGCGCCAAGAGCGTTTCACGGCCTTGCATGCTTTCCGTAAAACACCGGGTAAGACCTTCGTCCATATTAAAAGATACGCCCGGTATCAGTATCCTATGTTCCAGGCGATCCGAAGACAAATTGTGGTTGATAAACAGGACGCCTATGCAGGGCAACACGCCACCCAGAGAGAGATCCTTGATTATTACATGGACATTCTTTCCGTGATAGAATTTAATCATATCCTTTATCACGGCATTGTTAACAGAATCCGGGTCAATTGATGGAACTGTTTTTTCGGGTTTGATTATTTGTATTTGGGCATGACGTTCAAATATTTCACATGAGGCCTGAATCATTGCCTCTTCCATGGTGTTTCCTGCCGCCATGCCGTTAGACGCATGAATATAGGTAACAAAATTGACCGGAACTTTTACTGTCTCTTTACGAACTATTGAAAAACCGTCAACCCAATGTCTGGTCATTCTGCTGTTTTTGATATGCTCGATATCTGTATCTGTCAGATGACGTTCGTTTGCCAGCAGGTTTTCTATTCTCAAAGTGTTTTCATCCAATTCATCCTGATGGGCATGTACATATCCATCCATCCATTCATAATTAAGGAACCTATTGGTTTCCTCATTGTAAAGGGCCGGAATATTAAACCTCACGCGTTCTTCAAAGACCGGATAGAACAGGCCTGCGCTGAAGCGTTCCGCCAGCTCCGCGTATGCGCTGGCCTCCGCAAGCTCCGGGGTAATGCCTTTTCCATTACATACGATCCGAATTGAATCAATCCATATCCGTCCCCAATAAATATTGTCCGAAACTTGAAAGGGGGAGTATTCAACGTTGAGATGCAACTTCCGAAACCCGTCTTTAATTTTTCCGATCGTGTTGGACGGAAGATCACACTTGCCATACTCATTTCTGACGTAATTCTGAAATTTCATCTTTTATATCGCCTGTTGTCGGTGTGCGTATATTGATTAAAATATCGTAACTTCTCAATAAATTATTGAGCCGGGTCAATATCTCAATAACACATTGTGATTATTATAAGTTTTGTGTTCTCTAAAAAATTGGAACCTCTGAACCCTGAAACCTGAACGGTTATAGCTGTTCTAATGTTGGTCCTTGTAGAACGTTAGGTCCCAATCCCATGATTCCGAGTTAATTCAGAGAAAATTTGCAACCAGCTAACATTCTTATATTATTTATTTTTCATTGATTTTACTGTATAAACAATATAAAAAATGTAGTCAAGAAAATCAATTTTTGTCACATTTTGTCACAAAAAGGCAGGGTAAAATTGGCGAGCCGGTTACTAAAAGTGTTGACGAAACTCCTTAACATATTGTTTCCATATGCAATAAAGTTGAGGATTTGCAAAAAGATATTCTGCCGACAGATTTTTTTCTGTTTTGCCTAAAAATCAATAGATTAAAGAAATCCTTCAACACGTTAAGCGATCGGCTCGCCTTAATTGGCTCTGCCTTTTTTATTATCCACACTTTTGATTACTGCTATCGATCACCGGGTCTATACCATCTAAATATTCTGCTTCGTAAAATGATATCCGTGAAAGAAACAAATTCCAGAT
>JBARSG010000064.1:0-11395 GCA_049644625.1 Desulfobacterales bacterium
GAACTCGCTCAAATCTTTTTCTATCAGCCATGCGGTGTTAAAAACGGTTACATCCGGAATCATGGATTCATCGATACACGTTTGTAAAAACTCAGATTTGGCCCGATCGTCAAAATAGTTCATGGGCTCCAGAACTATTTCCTTAATCTTTTCGGGTTCGATATCGGATCCTTCCCTAAGATCTTTCAGGATAAGACTGATGAATTCAATATGCTTTGCTTCTTCCTCGATCAGACGTTTAAATGCTGAAACCGCAGCACCTACCCCCATTCGCTGAAGAGAGACTTCAAAAAAACTCTTTCCAGTTTCCTCCTGATTCAGAGCATACTCAAAAATTTTAATTAACTTTTCATTCGGAACCATTTCTACCTCCTTTTTTCTTATTTGTGTCCATGCCCTATATCACAAAAAGGTAATATATCTTGATATAAATAGCCACTGACCCACACAGACAAAAACAGACGATGATTTATTCAGCCGACTTTAATCGGACAACTTGTAACATTGCTCTGCACTATTATTATGCTCGTATATCATCCGGGTTCAAACCAAATTATTCACGGCATTCATTATGGCATCATAGTCAGGCTCTTCCGTAATCTCATTGACCATCTGAACATATCGGATGATGCCATCACGATCCACTACAAAGACAGACCTGGCCAGTAAGCGAAGTTCTTTGATTAAAACTCCGTAAGCGGTCCCAAAAGATGCGTTGCGGTGATCGGACAGCGTGACCACGTTATCCACACCGGCTGCTCCGCACCATCGCTTTTGAGCAAAGGGCAGATCCATGCTAATGGTGAGTATGGGCAGGTCTATACCTATATTCCCGGCCTCCTGGTTAAATCGTCGGGTTTCCATGTCACATACCGGTGTGTCCAGGGAAGGCACCGAAGAAATAACGCAGACCTTCCCCAGAAAGGATGAAAACTTGACCGGTGAAAGATCATTGTCAAGAACTTCAAAATCAGGAGCAAAGTCTCCTTCCTTGACTTCTTTTCCAATAAGAGTCAACGGGTTGCCTTTCATTGTGATTATTCCAGTACGTTCTTCCATTTCTCCTCCTTTCATTCAATACCTATTAATTGCGGCCGACCTACAGTTATTGTATTGCTCCTTGGCGTACCCCGGTAAATCCCAGGTTTCAATCCATATATTTTATAACAAAATTGATTTCAAAAAAAGAACACTTTTATATTGGGCCGCGTTATCGCATGACCAATATTTCTCTATAATTCTTCCATATCAAACTCTTTGAAATCAAACCAGTAACCGGTATGGGTTATATAGTCCAGTTCAGCCTGGACCGCAGCGATGTGATTTTCTTCTATTTCCAGAAAACGGGCGAACATTTTTTGACCATGATCGGGCAATTCATTAACCATCTTCTTATAAAAATTGCTTGTTTCAACTTCCGCCTTAAGTGCCCTGCTGAGGATTGCTTTCTCACTACTGAGATCTTCTTTCGACATATACGCTTTGACCTTTGCCGTTTCTTTCCGGATAACTTCAATTGAAGGGATCGTGGTTTCCAGCTTTTCAGCGTATAATTTTCCCGTTTTTTTCCACAAGTTGAGTCTGTCCGTCAGATATTTAATGTGAAACTGCTCATCATCTCCCATCATTTTAAAAAATCTCTTTCCTGCAGGATCTGTAACTTTATCTGCTGCATCACGGTAGATATCTCGTATTTTTGTTTCATAATCAATTGCTGTTTTGATTGCCTCTTCAATCCTCATCGTACCATTACTCCATTATTTTTACCCAGCCTGCCCCGCCTGCCCCGTAGCTCCAGCAGATGGTACTGGGGTGAAACTTTTTTCTATTTCACCGGAGCCATTATTCCAATTGGGGCGAAGCCCCTAAGTTCTTTGGTTAAGCTATTCGGCGTCACAAAGAAGCTGCCTTAACCTTTCACTTAAAAACATGATGGACTCGATATCCAGATGCTCGGAAATGGTTTCATCAAACAACAATTTTACCACCGCTTCAAAGCCGTCAATTTTATCTTCATCCCAGAACATGAGCATTACCGGAATTCGAGGAAGTGGTCTGAACAAAATCGCCAGATCAGCCGACTTCATTTTATCGGTCATGTCTAACCCGCCAAGCTCTCTGGCTGAAGCAAGCAGTTCATCAGGTTTACCCGTAAATCTTTCTATCAAAGGGACCTCAACATGTTCGACCATGGATTTTATCTTAGAGACAGTATTGGGAAACTCAACCAGGCCTTTCCATTTTCCGGAAGGAAGTTTGCTTCCACCCTGCGCCATATGATTATAAATAAAGACCTGTTCCCATCGGGTAAGGTCTGAACCATCTTTCTTTAAAGTACCGTATTCTGTTATAATGATGGAATCTGTAAAATATGGAAGTTCCAGAGCAACATCTTCACCTTTTTTAAACAACTTCCCGCCTATTCTATCCGGCAACTCATCGATTTTCACGGAAGCAGATCTTTCTTTTGCCCATTCCAGAGCGTCCTGGGCCATATCTCTTTTTAGCCATTTACCGGATGCATATTGTTCATCCAGTTCTTTTTGGCAGTTTTCAATTACACCGACGTCAATATGAGGGCAGTTGGACAACGGTAATTTTTCCGATACCACAATGCTGGCAAAAGCCAGGCAGGCAGGGAATCCACAGTCTCCACAATTAGTTTTAGGAAGAATATCTCTATAGAGATCCACGACAGATAATGGCATAATCTATTTCTCCACTTTAAGATTTGTTTATACAACCATAGTCAAGTATAGTCCCTTTAAAAACTGACCCCATTTTTTCTTGGAGTCGAAAACTAACTGATCTAACTCGGTATTAATTATACAAAAGATATTAAGCAATATATATGCCACCTTACTTTTACCGAAATCAAAGATGGTTAGTAAGAATTATCTGCTTTATTTTCAAGACAATATATAGACTCATTCCTGCAATTAGCGATTTGAGCAATTGATATAAATTTGAAAAACGGCGTTTGAATATGTCTTATGAGACATTTATGTTTCAAGCTTAATTCTGAGACATAAGGGAGTATTATTTAACCCGTATCAATACATAAGTTGAGTGTATTACCGATGGGTTAAGGGAATAAAACTTAAATGATGTATAATTTGGCATGGCTTTTGCTCTACTTAAAATGGTTGTAGAAATTCCGAGACTTTTATAAAGGGTGATAAAAATGAAAAAGCATGAGGTTATTATCTTCAGGCCTTACCCGGTCAAATTGGGACAGAAAATACACATTGACGGAGGGCCGCGCAATGGTGACTGGGAAGTAATCGGTGCAAGTGATCGAAAAGTTAAACTCCGCTGTCCGGTTTCATCACGTGAGTTTGAATGGAACCGTTTTTGTTATTTTGTTGAAGAGCGTTCAGGGGTTGTTTGGCCTCAAGGAAAAGAATAGGTTGTCTGAGACGCCGTTGAATAATTTAGAACCCATATCTATCTTGTAGTCGGTGCGACAACTCTTTTACAACCCTAAAAGCCTTTTCAACGGTTTTTTCTCCATCGGGATTTATCAGACAACACGTGGCCGGAGAAATCAGACTTCTTGAAAAAAGAAATTGCCTGTCTATTCCTTTATGGGCCAGAAAGTCCCATGAATTTGTAAGTTTTTCTACCAGGGTATTTATATTTTCAGCTTCAAAAGGTTCAAAATTTGTCGGCACGATACCCCATGCAATTACGCCGCCGCGATCAAGGAATCTTTTTATTGATTCCGAATATAATGAAAATACTTCTCCGTTCTGATAAATATCAAGAGAAAGAATGTCAAGGTCAAGGCCCAGAAGAAAATCCCAATCCGGATTTCCGCATAAATGAACACCTCTTGGCCTTTGTATCATGGCAAAAAACTGTTCCATTTCGTTTTTGGCTTTTGTGCTGTCGTAACCTGAAAGGGCGCTGAACAGAAATTGCAAGCCGGGTTCATCAACAAACATAAACGCATTGGAATTCATCTGCTTAAGCCGTTCAAGCTGTACATTTATTCGCCGTGACATAAATTCGAACATAAAAGGCCGTATGGTGTCATTAAAAAGAATGGGCTTTTTATCCTGGTCAAGTACATTTAAGCCAAAACTTATGGGCCCTTCCAACTGGCCTCGTATGGCGGGCCTGTCCGAGAGATCCATTTCGAGGAAACGATGATAAACCACCGAATATTCCTTGCTGATATCAAAGTATTCTGGCTCGTCAAAATGAGCCATGGTTTCTTCAAACTCAATGATAAATTTTTCCATTGAAAAACCAAGAGTTCGATTTTTCATGTCCAGTAAAATGCCGGGGAAGTGTTCGGCCGCCTGAACATACATGTCTTCAGTGTAGCTGACATGCGGGAGCTGCGGCCAGAATGGAATATCCATGGTAAGAGCCAGATCAAGGGCTCTGTCCGGATCCTTATGGGGCATTACCGCCATTGCGGTAGTTTGAAGATTTCCGGGAATTGTCATAACACGTTAACCTCATCACTAAATTGTTAGATATTAACTTGGCAATAAAAAGAACCATAATATAGAGATAGTTTTTGTATAAAGGGCCAAATAATCTGCATCTATATCAGAATCATGGCATTTATATTCATATGGTTAATTTCCGGTTTAATAACATTAATACAATAAACATGCCAAGCTGTAGAATAAAATTTTGTTACATATTTGGCATAAGCTTTGCAGAATTAAAATGTTAAAGTCGTTTAACCAGCATTATATACATGGCTGTATGGTGTTGCCGAGAAAGGCTCAATAGCGTCTTATCCGGGCTTGAAGGATTTTGCTCCGGATCAACTGGGCAAGAATAAGCTGGATACAATTATTAGCAGGGAGATGGGGCATATCAGAACTCTCAGTAACTATCGGGTTGCTTTTAAGAAATGGTTTTGTGATCAATTATGACTTACCAGATCGTTTCATGATACAATTGTGTATCAATAACAAACATGAGACGATTTTCCATGCCTCCACTCCATAGAAATCATAGAACTTAGGAATAAAAGGTGCGAGCGATGAAAATATTTTCCAACATCAGCGCAACCATTGGTGCAACACCTCTGGTACGGCTCAATACCATTACTCAAGGGTCAAATGCTGAGATACTTGCCAAGCTTGAATTTTTCAATCCGTTAGGAAGTGTTAAGGACCGGATTGCCGCATCAATGATTGATACAGCAGAGGCCAAAGGATTAATCGGCCCGGATACACTATTGGTGGAGCCCACCAGCGGAAACACGGGTATTGCGCTAGCCTTTATCTGTGCGGCAAAGGGGTATCGTCTTTGCCTCACCATGCCGGACACGATGAGTATGGAAAGGAGAAAACTGCTTAAACACCTTGGCTCGGAACTTGTTCTTACACCGGGTTCCGAAGGTATGAAAGGGGCCATTACAAGGGCAGAAGAGATTGTGGATTCTCGCAAAAACGCATTTATGCCCGACCAGTTCAGGAATCCGGCCAATCCGAAAATCCACAGGGAGACCACCGCACAAGAGATATGGAAAGATACCGACGGCAGGGTGGATATACTGGTCGCCGGTGTTGGCACTGGCGGTACCATAACCGGTGTGGCCCAGATGATAAAATCGCGAAAACCGACCTTTAAAGCTATTGCTGTTGAACCTGAAGATTCTCCGGTATTATCCGGAGGAAAAGCCGGGTCTCATAAGATTCAGGGCATTGGCGCAGGTTTTATTCCTCATGTCCTGGATACAGCAATAATAGATGAAATCGTCACGGTATCTAATGATGAGTCATTTAATATATCACGGATGTTGGCAAAAACAGAGGGTATTCTCTGCGGCATTTCATCGGGTGCCGCCATGGCCGCTGCCCTTAAAATTGCAAAACGGAGAGAGTCAAAAGGCAAATGCATGGTAGTGATATTACCAAGTACCGGAGAACGTTATATCAGCACGGAGCTTTTTTCTGGAATTGACGTGTAAGTATTTAACTTGGAAGACGGTCAACGGATACACTGATCCGAATTTTTCATAAATGTTAAATAAATTTTTTCAGATTTATCCTGTGAGACAAACTTGTATCATAAAGGAATATAAGACAGCATGCGTATGACTATTTTTTTAATAGATAAAAATAGTTATAGATATTTTCGAAACGGAAATTAATAAAACGCGCTTTAAAATCCGGATATGTATATCCTGGGGTTTTGGCTTGGAATGGTGTTTAAGTCTGCAGTAAGCAGTAAATTGTAACAACCTTATTTTATAAGGTGTTACTAAGCCCTAAGTTGAGCGATTGTCGAGGTTGCCGCAGATACAAGGAAGATGCCGTTCCGCTATAGTCAACTATGCGGGACGGTATCTGACGAAGTAGATGCGGTAAGATCGGCAATCCCGCAGGGTTTCAAATTTTAAAAATATAAATCAATTTAATTCATTAAAAATAAAAGATGTTTGATCCACTTTTAAAATTTGAAACGCTCATCTTAGGTAAGAATATTATACTACATTCCTTCTTGGCACGAATTTTGATGCTTATAAAGAAGAAGGCAATGACAAAATTATAATTCATGACCGGAGATAGAATATCTGTGAAGTCCTGTGATATAAATATTAAAAAAACCCTTCAATTGACAGACAAAATGATTGAACTAGCGGAAATGGGAGACGCCGAAAGAGAAGATACCGGTTGCGGTATTCTTTACGGTGTTTTGCTTGATTCTGCCTATAAACTCAAAAGACTTGCGGAAAAAGAAAAGGAAAACCACATTAAGAAAGGTTGGTGGAAAAATGATATTGAATAGAATGGGTTGTGTTTTTTACCGGTAAGCACTTTAGTATAAATATAGAAAAAAGGAGGAAAAATATGGGAAGTTTGAAAGGAACTCAAACAGAAAAAAATCTCTTAACCGCATTTTCGGGTGAATCTCAGGCGAGAAATCGCTATACTTATTTTGCGAGTGAGGCCAAAAAGGAAGGCTATGTTCAAATTTCGGAAATTTTTACTGAAACAGCCAACCAGGAAAAAGAACATGCCAAAAGACTGTTTAAATTTTTAGAAGGCGGGGAAGTTGAAATCACAGGAGCGTTTCCCGCAGGTGTTATCGGTACCACCCTGGAAAACCTTAAGGATTCGGCAGCAGGAGAACATTATGAGCAGACGAAAATGTATCCGGAATTTGCAAAAACAGCTCGTGAAGAAGGGTTTGATACAATAGCATCGGTATTTGAGGCGATTGCAGTTGCGGAAAAACAGCATGAAAAAAGGTATGTGGACCTTGCTGCTAATATAGAAGCCGGCAAAGTATTTAAAAAGGATGAAAAGGTTACATGGCGCTGTCGCAACTGTGGTTATCTGTATGAAGGAAGCGAAGCCCCGGAAGTGTGTCCAGCCTGTGATCATCCCCAGGCCCATTTTGAACTGCTTGGGGAAAACTGGTAAACTTTTTTGAGCACAGATGAACACAGCTTATCAAAATGTGTAATAGAAAAGCATCTGTGAATATCTGTGGAAATCTGTGACCGATACTTTTAAAGGAGGAAATAAAAAATGGCTAAAAGACTTGAAGTGTACAAATGTGGCGTATGTGGAAATATCATTGAAGTGCTCCATGCCGGAAAGGGCAACCTTGTGTGCTGCGACCAACCCATGAATTTGCTTGTCGAAAATACGGTTGATGCGGCTAAAGAGAAGCATGTCCCGGTAATTGAAAAAGTCGACGACGGCGTGAAGGTTAAGGTGGGTGAAGTTGCCCATCCCATGGAAGAGAAACACTGGATTGAATGGGTTGAAGTTATTGCGGACGGCAAGACTTACCGTCAGTATCTCAATCCCGGCGACACTCCCGAAGCAACCTTCTCTGTGACTGCAGACCAGATCACGGCACGTGAGTACTGCAATATTCATGGGTTGTGGAAAGCATAAAGGAGGTGATCACATGGCGAGTTGGAAATGTGGAAATTGCGGATATACGCTGGAAGCTGATACACCACCTGACCGGTGTCCATCCTGCAAAGAAAAATGCGAATTTCTTGACAATACCTGTTATACACCGGATTGTCAGGTTGAAGGAATCGATAAAAGAATATAAAAAGAGGGAAAAATGGCCCAGGACTAGGGCCGTGAAATCGCCGAGAAACTTGGGGAATAGGTTGTCCTGTGTTTTTATCCCGGCGACTTTACTTTAATAACGAATACCAGGAGAAAAAAAATGGCGGAACCTGAAGAGATATGTCAGTGTCAGACTATAAATTGCGGATGTATGTACAACCCGGACAAGGGCGACAGGAAAGGAAAAATTCCTAAGGGCACTCAATTTAAAGATCTACCTGATGACTGGAAATGCCCAGGATGCGGTGCATCAAAAGAGCAATTTAAAAAAATGTGGACTCAGTAATAATAGTGAAGCTTAACCATAAGAAAATAGAATAAGGACAGAAAGATGAATCCAATTGAAATAGCAAAAGATATTTATGACATTGGAGTTAATGATTGGAATATCCGAGATTTTCACGGATATTCCACCTACCAGGGCACGAGCTATAATGCATTTTTAATCGTAGATGAAAAAATTGCCCTTATCGATACGGTAAAAAAGGAATTTTCAGACCAGCTTCTGGAGAACATCGCTAAAATTGTTGATCCCAAAAAGATTGACTATGTTATCAGCAACCACACGGAAATGGATCATTCCGGCAGTTTGCCACGGGTCATGCATAAAATTGGGGAAGACAAGCCCTTGTATTGTTCAAAAATGGGGTTGAAAAACCTTTCCCGACATTTCCCGCAGAAATGGAATTATCATGGAATTGCAAATGGTGAAGCGCTGAGTCTGGGCAAAAGAACTCTGACGTTTCTGGAAACCCGGATGCTTCACTGGCCGGACAGCATGTTTACCTACGTGAAAGAGGACAAGATTCTCTTTTCAAGCGATGCCTTTGGCCAGCATTATGCCGGGTATGAAAAGTTTGATGATCAAATCGGCGATTCGATAATGCCCCATGCCAAGAAGTATTTTGCAAATATTCTCTTGCTGTATTCGCCTTTGATACTCAAACTTTTGGAGAAGGTGGCTGAACTTGGTTTAAAGATTGATATGATATGCCCGGACCACGGGATTATCTGGCGGAAAGACCCGGGGAAAATTATTAATGCTTATGCCAAATGGTCAAGTCAGGAACCTGAACAAAAAGCGGTTGTGGTGTATGACACTATGTGGCATAGCACCGAAACAATGGCCGAGGAGATCGCCCAAGGTATTGTTGAAGAAGGCGTTATTGCCAGACCCATACACATCCGAAGTTCCCATCGAAGTGAAATTATGACCGAAGTTCTGGATGCAGCTGCCGTTATCGTTGGATCGCCGACAATTAATAACCAATTGTTTCCTACGGTCAGCGATTTTTTAACCTATATGAAGGGACTTAAGCCCAAAAATAAAATCGGTGCCGCCTTTGGTTCTTATGGATGGAGCGGTGAGTCGGTCAAGCTGATTAACCAAGAGCTTGAAGCCATGAAATTTGATATCATAGACCCGGGCGTTAAGATTCAGTATGTACCGGATCAAGATGGTAAAAATGCCTGTTTGGAACTGGGCAGAAAAATCGGTAAGGCAATCAAGAAATAGACGTTTTGCAAAGGTCTCACAGTGTAAATTGGAAGGAATAGCACAAGGGGGTGCTAATGGATGTAGTGCTTCTTTCACGGCTGCAATTTGCAGCCGCTACAATGTTTCACTTTTTATTTGTTCCTTTTACCCTTGGTTTATCGATTTTGGTTGCATACATGGAAACCAGATACGTTAAAACCGGGGACGAAACCTATCTTCGCATGACAAAATTCTGGGGCAAGCTGTTCCTGATTAATTTTGCCCTGGGTGTTGTTACGGGAATAACCCTCGAATTTCAGTTCGGAACCAACTGGTCTCGCTATTCGGCTTACGTCGGGGATATTTTCGGCTCTCTTCTTGCCATTGAGGCCACTGTAGCCTTTTCTCTGGAGTCGATACTTCTCGGTGTCTGGATTTTTGGCTGGGAAAAACTTTCCAAAAAGGCCCATGCAACGGTTATGTGGCTGGTAGCGTTTGGTTCAACCCTTTCCGCGGTCTGGATCCTCATTGCCAATGCCTGGATGCAAAGTCCTGTCGGTTTTACCATAAGAGACGGAAGGGCGGAACTGGTGGACTTTGCCGCTGTTTTGTTTCAGAAGCACGCCATTTTTAAATTTTTACACACGGTAAGCGCCGCTTATGTGCTGAGCGCCTTTTTCGTTATGGGTGTCAGCGCCTATCATTTATTGAAAAAACAAAACGTCGATTTTTTTACGCGCTCATTCAAGATCGCTTTGGGATTCGGGACAATTTTTTCTTTCATTGTGGTGATCGTGGGTGATATAAACGGTGTCATCGTTGCTGAAAAACAGCCCACCAAGCTGGCGGCCATGGAATCTCTCTGGGACACCACCACACGGGCGCCGGTCTATCTTTTTGCCCTGCCGGATGAAGATAACGAAAAAAATAAAATTGAAATCGGCGCATTACCCGGTATGCTCAGTTTTCTGGTCCATCACGATATCAACGCGGAAGTAAGGGGGTTGAAAGAATTTCCCAAGGACGAACGGCCACCGGTGTTGATAACATCTTTTGCCTTTAAAGCCATGGTCGGCCTGGGATTTTACTTTATTCTCGCTACCGTTCTTGGCTGGTGGAAACGCAATCGGCTGGTAGACAGTTCAAAATATCTAAAGCTTATGATATTGTCAATTCCCCTGCCTTATGTGGCCTGTGAACTGGGTTGGATTGTTGCCGAAGTGGGACGTCAGCCCTGGATTGTGTATGGCCTGATGAAGACATCCGACGCAGTTTCTCCCGTTGCCACATCTCAGGTGCTTACCACCTTGATTGCATTTATTGTGGTTTATGGTTTGTTGGGAGTCACCGGATTCTATTTGATTGCCAAAAACGCTTTAAATGGGCCCGAGCTTACAACGGAAAATTAATACCTTGTATCTTGCATGAAAATTATTGAGAATCTTTAGGTTACGTATTTGAACCGGATTTATAGAACATCATATAATTAGACGCTTACCCAAATGGTATAAAGGATGATGATATTTTTTATTCATTAATTTTCACCCGAAGGGCAAGCCGGAGGCTTTCATCTGCTGCGTTATTAAGGGCTCGCAATAGCAGACTATGACTTCGCCCTTAACTGCCTTGCATATGAAAGCCTCCGACTCGTGCAAAATACAAGGTAATCGTTTGGAAAACCCGGCGACATAAAATACCGGAGGAAAAAATGGTTTTACAGACAATATGGTTTTTCTTATGGGGCCTTTTATGGGCGGTATTCTTCATGACAGACGGATTCGACTTTGGAGTAGGAACACTTTATCCGTTTCTGGGAAAGAGTGATCAAGACAAGCGTATTATGATCAAT
>JBARSG010000065.1:0-1917 GCA_049644625.1 Desulfobacterales bacterium
CTGGCTATTGGTCTTGCGCTTCAAGGATCTTTGTCAAATTTTGCCGCAGGCTTTCTGATGATCATTTTTCGTCCGTTCAAAGTCGGTGATTATATTGAAGGTGCAGGGGTTGCCGGTACTGTTGAAGCGATTCAGATCTTTACCACCCAGATACAGACCCCGGACAACAAGACGGTGATTATCCCGAATGCCAGTTTAACGGCAGGCAACATCACCAACTAGTCGGTCAAGGGGACCCGGAGAGTTGATCTGGTAATGGGCATTGGGTATGGAGACGATATTGATAAAGCAAAGACCATAATGGCGGATATCCTGGCAAAGGACGAACGCATCCTTAAAGACCCCGCTCCTAAGATTGCTGTTGTGGAATTGGCAGACAGCAGCGTGAATTTTGTGGTTCGTCCCTGGGTGAAGTCGGAACACTACTGGGATGTCTATTTTGGCACCACCGAGAACATTAAGAAAAGTTTCGATGCTCAAGGCATCAGCATTCCGTTCCCTCAGCGCGACGTGCATATGTATGAGCATAAGGAATGACAGGCGCAAACAAGCTTGCATTTCTTTAAATTATAAAAACACAAGTAAAACAAAATCAAACAAGGAGGTAACATTATGACAAAGTATTATTTGAGAGCAGTGTTTTTGGTAATGATCAGCACTCTGATGTTCAGTTGTGCGGCCCCGCAAGTGCAGACAACCCAACCCCTTTTCAGCCCATATACCTTGGAAGCGGATCAATATGAACCCAAGGTGGACAATTTTATGGTGATTCTTGATAAATCTTCATCAATGTCTTATAAATATAATGGGCAAAAAAGGTTAACCATTGCCAAAGATTTTTTGAGCGCCATGAATCAGACGATTCCGGAAATGAAGTTCAATTGTGCTCTTAGGACTTTTGGGACCAGTGGGTTCGGCGAGCCCACAGCGCTTATTTACGGGCCCACGGAATATTTAAGGAAAGGATTTCAAGGGGCTTTGAACGCTATGGAACGGACCATCGGAAGGAGTCCTCTGGGAGCAGCCATCACCGCCGCCGCAGGTGATTTGAAGAAAAGTGAAGGTCAAATAGCGGTGATTATCGTCAGTGATGGAGCGGATATGGACACCACGCCGATAACGCCTGCGAAGAACATGAAAGCTCAGTTCGGTGACCGGGTTTGTATATACACGGTGCTGGTGGGAGATGATCCTGCCGGTGAAATGCTGATGAAACAGGTTGCTGCCGCCGGTGGGTGTGGATTTTCAGTGCGTGCGGACGAATTTAAAACGAGTGGTGACATGGGAGATTTTGTGAAGAACGTATTTTTGGCCAAGATTGTCACGCCCGTTGCCAAACCGTTGGACAGTGATGGAGACGGCGTAACGGATGATCTGGACCAGTGCCCGGATACCCCCAAAGGGGTTACCGTGGACGCCAAAGGGTGTCCTCTTGACACGGACGGTGACGGTGTGGCGGATTACCTCGATAAATGTCCGAATACGCCCAAGGGTGCCACGGTGGATGCAAGGGGGTGTTGGACCTATGCAGCGGTGGTGATGTATGATTTTGACAGTGCTGAAATCAAGTCCGAAGCCTTTCCCATGCTTGATGAGGCGGTATTGATACTGAAAAAGAACCCGGAGATCAAGGTTGAGATTGATGGTCATACGGATAATATGGGTTCTGCGGCGTATAACCTGAGTCTTTCTGAAAGACGTGCCAAAGCCGTGATGAAATATTTTGTGGACAACGGCGTTGAAGCAGAGCGTCTGACCACCAAGGGTTTTGGTTTTACCCAGCCGACCGCAAGCAACGACACCGAGCAAGGCCGTGCTAAAAACCGAAGGGTTGAATTGACGCCGGTTAAATAAACAATCCGATCCGGTTATTGAGGGATAAAGATGGGGCGGGTAAAATAGTTTTCCTGCCCCATT
>JBARSG010000066.1:0-2167 GCA_049644625.1 Desulfobacterales bacterium
GCTGTCTTCTCCGACACCCCCCAATGAGCGGCCAAATCGGACGCCCTGGCCTGTCTACCAGCCGCAAGTTGTTCCAGGAACCATTGTTGGCGATCATTTACAGGGACATTTACAGGGACATTTACAGGGACACTATCGACCGAAAGTTCCATCACCTCAGGATGAGGGTAAAACAACACCCGGAAAGCCACGCCAAGTTCTCGCCATGTCGGTTTTGGATAACTATCTTTCAGGCAGGCCTCCATCACCCGTTTATAGCCGCTTCCCCATTCCTCGATCAAGCCCAATTCCCGAAAAACGCGCGCGATGACCCGATTGCGAATCTTGCTCACACCTGCCTTGAAGTCTTCCATGGTCATACCAAAGGGGAGCATGCCCGGATTCTGAATTTCCATACGATCCGCGTAGATTGCGACCAGGATACGCATGCCGGTCAAAGAATAGTCCGCATGGACGATGGCATTCACCAGCACCTCGCGAATAGCTACCTCCGGATACTCCGGGATGTCCCGCCGGCGCATGGCTTCGATCTTTGCGGCCAGCCGCGTGTTGCGGCGTATAAATTTAGGTACCTCCTCAACAGCATCCAACACGCTCCCCCCAAGATCCATACGATCGATAAATTCCGCTTTGTCTGTTCCCCTGAACCGAGCACAACCCACTCTTGCATCCGGGAAGTATAGTTCCCGAACAGTGTCTCTCCCGAACAAAATCAAACCCCCATAAGAAACCACCCGTCTTCCCGCATACGCAACCAGTACGCCCAGAGATTCCAGTTTCCGTTCGTCTATTTTTCGCCCCACAGCGGCAAAGGCATGGTGTACCTTTGCCATATCCAAGTCCTTAACGGACAGGTCTGGGCAAGGCGTTTGGTCATACGAAATCCCCACGAGGGAACGTTGCAACTCGCTCACAATCTCCGGGCCAGCACGGCGATTCGTGGAACCAAGCCGCACATAAACTCCCTTTTCCGGTCCCTCAGCTTTAAGATAGAATGGACCGCGCCAGCGAGGAACACGCACAATCAACAGTGGTTTCCCCTCATGGGAACAGATTTCGATTTCGGGCATCATTGCAGGGCGAATACTATCGGCAATGGCACTGGCCAAACGTTCTTCAGCCTGAAGCACATTCGGCATACCGAACACTTGACCATCATCCTTACGCCCGATAATAAGTGTGCCACTCGACGTATTGGCAAACGCAATCAAGGTCATAAGGATAGGCTTGATCGAGGAAAGATCCCGCTTAAACTCAAGCGTCTTTCCCTCGGGACTACTGAGAAGCTGAGCAATATTCATGATTCATCTTTTCAAAACAAGAAAGTCATAATCGCTGCCCGGTTTGTCATCACCTCTGGCAAGGGAATTTCTCCAACAAATTGTTGGAGAATTGATTTCAATCAGTGTCATTCAACTGCAAACGCCTTTCTTAAAAATCTATCCAAAACATCCATATTTGTCTCGCCTTCCAGCTCCGGCCGCAGGTTGAACTTATTCAGCCTCAAAAAGCGGTAGCCGTAGCTTTCAAGCTCTATCTGTCGGTTGATGTCATAATCAACAAGGATAACCGGGACGCCCCTAGAATTATAAATTTCTAATTTGTTTCAGCAAGTTAAAGGGGCATTAAGCGGCCAAGTCTGCTTTTGATTCCTTTAAATATATATCAAAAGTCAAAAGCAGACCTGCCCCTTTACATTATTTTCTCTTGTTTCCGTAAGTTGCTTCTTTTTCAGCTACTGCCGGCTGCCTTGAACGATTTTCTGGTCTGATCTCGACATGGATCTTTGCACCGAGGACTTCTGCGACGCGGCGCAACATGCTCAGGGAATGCCCCTGGTAGGATGGTGATTCAAGGCGGCTGATCTGCTGTTGAGTTGTTCCCACCTTTCGGGCCAGTTCTTTTTGAGATAAACCTGCCTTTTTGCGCAGAGCAGTTAATTGCAAGGCCACATCCCAGGCTTCACCGGCCTCTTGGTAACGTTTTACAAAATCCTGATCTTTCATCTGCGTTTCAAGGTATCGATCAAAATTGGTCTTTCGTTTCATACTTGATTTCTTTCCAGCCATTCACGTTTTCTTTCCAAGGCAACTTTACGATCTCGGGCTGCAATTTTTGTTGCTTTACTTCTAATTCCGTGCACAGGAATAATCCTTCGCCCCTTTAC
>JBARSG010000067.1:0-1669 GCA_049644625.1 Desulfobacterales bacterium
GTATGGTGCCCAACCTTGTGCCAATTATTATTACGCTCGGTATTATGGGCTGGTTTAACATACCCATGAGCCTGTTCACGATGCTGGTGGGTAACATTGCAATCGGCCTTGCCGTTGATGATACTGTCCACTTTATGTACAATTTCAGGAAATATTTTGAAGAATCCGGAGATCCGAATTTTGCTGTCATGGAAACCCTGCACACTACTGGACGGGCAATGCTGGTCACAACGTGTGTCCTGTCCATCGGATTTTTCATATTTATATTCGCCAGCATGAATAATCTGTTACATTTTGGCCTGCTCACCGGCCTGACCGTCATAATGGCACTGCTTGCGGATTATTTTATCGCACCAGCTCTTGTGGTCGTTGTGTTTAAAAAACGCGGTTAAAATAACTTCACTATTTGATCATATTCCTTAATTTCCTCCCCCTTTTGTAAAGTGGGATCGAGGGGGATTTCAAAATGAGACAGATACGGAAATTATTTTTTTCCTATCCCTAAACAAAAAAACGGAGGTCATCATGAAAAAATCTTTTACTGCATTTGTTTTCGTATTCGCTGCAATAGTTTGCACTCTGCCTCAAAACACCTTTGCGGATGATCCCAAGGCCCGGGCGATCATGGAAAAGGTAGACGCCAGGGATGACGGTGATAATCAGACAGCGAATATGGAAATGGTCCTGGTCGACAAAAAAGGCCAGGAGCGAGTCCGTAAAATTCATACATTCAGTAAAGACAAAGGCAAGGACACGCTGAAACTGATGTTTTTCCTGCACCCGGCCGATGTCAAAGACACGGCCTTTTTAACCTATGACTATGACGATCCGGATAAGGACGACGACCAGTGGCTGTATCTTCCGGCCCTGCGCAAAACCAAACGGATTGCCACGGCCGACAAAAGCGGCAGTTTTATGGGCTCGGATCTCAATTATTCGGACATGACTTCTCTCGACCTCGAGAACTATGATTACAGCTTTTATGAGGAGGGTAAAGAATCAGAAGTGAGAGGGAAGAAAGTTTATGTTATCTGGTCTGTTCCGCGCTCAAAAAAGGTTATCGATGAAACGGGATATGAGAAGTCTCTTGTTTTCGTGCGCCCGGACATCGACATGGTGGTCAGGGGCATCCGCTGGGTGAAAGACGGCGGCTATTTAAAGTATATCGACGTAAAAAACCTCGAAAAGATTGATGATATCTGGGTCGCCACCGAGACCCTTGTTACCAAGAAAAAAGGCAAAACTACGGTGCATAAAACCATATTGACGCTGGATGACGTCAAATTCAACCAGAATCTGGATGATGATCTGTTTACGATTCGCCGGATGGAGAAGGGGCTGTAGATTGCCGTGTTGCGGGTTGCGGGTTTCAAGTTCCGGGTCCATATATCGGGAATTTTCACAAGGTGAGCATATTGCACGGGTACCTTCTCCATAAGCGCTAAGTTATTTTTTGCGCCGGAAGGACTGTGGAAGGTTTACTGAAAACGATGAACATCGAACATCGAACGTCCAACATCGAATGATGAATGAAAGACAAAAACAAGGGCAAGGATTTCATTAAAAGAACTTAGCGCTTATGGGTAACTTCTCCGAGATTCTGAAAGTGCCTGTCCCATCTGAAAATTTTATGAAAAAATATCTCCAAATCATTTGGTTCATAATATGT
>JBARSG010000068.1:0-3392 GCA_049644625.1 Desulfobacterales bacterium
TCTTTTGTTAGTTGGGAAAAATTGCCATAGAAGTAAGGAAAAAAATACTTAATTCCATGACGTTTTAATTCGATATAAATAAAAACGAAAGCAATCGGCAATAGAGATAATCCGGTGCCTATGTGTATCCATGTTCCATAATATTCGACGGTTTTCTTACTTACTTCACCATTGTCAGTAAATCCCATGAAGTTGCTGACAATTATCTGGCTTAAAACCAAACATAAAATTGTAATATGAAGAAACCGAACCACTGGCGGCTGTCGTTCACGTAAGTATTCCAACGTTATATGTATTATGTGCATTTAATCATCCTGTCTTCTTAAACAACTACTTTATCGGGAGCGAGCATTTTACCGCTAACATTAATATTAAATAGACGTCTATTTTTGATGCCGAGTGTTAATATTCGAGATCTCAATCAACCCTACATGAAATATTCCTTAAATTCAACAAAACAAATAATTCTACATAATATTATTGTGTTACATTGATTTTACTTTTTTTTCACAATTGTACAGTGATTTAAAAATCGGCTAATTTTTGTTCCACTTTGGGGGAATATATTGCCGTCTATTTTACGTTCCAGTAAAGGAGGGTTATATGCGTGAATTTCGTAACTATTTAAATTCAAAACGTTTTACATCTAAAAAGGAGACATGCGGGATGCCCCTCAAATTATAAGTTTCTATATAAACCTTAAGTGTGTCGGTAAGTAAGATAACTTCTACCCCTTGATCGTTTCTGGTGACTGCTTGATTTAAAGCCTTAGTGGTAACCCCATAAAGCTCGGCAAGGTCAGCATCAATAATAACCCTAGATTAATACAGATGGACACAAGTTTCTATATTTCTAAGTAAATATACATGCCTTCATGATAGAAGGATCACCGGAGCGTCTCTTAAAATATAAGGGTCAGGCTGCATCGAAGGCTTTGAGTGCCCGGTATGCCAACGAAGAGATCAAGGCCGCGCCGGGCAGCGTCAGCACCCAGGCCACTGCGATGTTGCCAGCCACACCCCATTTGACGGCGGATAACCGGCGAAGGGACCCCACGCCGATGATGCCGCCGGTAATCGTGTGGGTGGTTGACACCGGAATGCCGCCCAATGAACTCCCAATAATCGAAGCGGCCGCCGCCGACTCGGCGCAGAATCCGCTCACCGGGATTAGCTTGGTCACTCGCATCCCCATGGTCTTTACCACGCGCCAGCCGCCCAGCAGCGTTCCCAGAGCAATGGCAAAATGGCAGGAAAGGATCACCCACAGGGGTACGTGAAAACCTTTCTGCCAACCGGAAGCCACCAGTACCATAACGATGATGCCCATGGTTTTTTGTGCGTCGTTGGCACCGTGTCCTAAACTGAACAGTGCCGAGGAAAGAAGCTGTCCTGCACGAAACAGGCGATCCACCCGCCAGGGAGACCAGCGGCGGAAGATCCAGGTAGTGGCGATAGAAAAAAAGATGCCTAGAAAAAAGCCGATAAGCGGCGAGAGGATGATAAAGGCGGCGATTTTGATGATGCTTTTCATCATCAGCACCTTAACTCCGCCTTTAACGAGTCCGGCCCCGATAATGCCGCCCACCAGTGCGTGGGAGACACTGATGGGCAAGCCCAGCATCGTACAGGTATAGGTCCACACCATGGCCCCCAAAAGAACGGCCAGTACAAACCAGAGCGACAGAACCTCCGGTGACACGACTCCCTTGCCGATGGTCTTGGCAACACCCACGCCGAACCCAAAGGCGGCAACCATATTGAAAAAAGCCGCCCAGGCGACGGCAAACCGCGGTGTAAGCACGCGGGTGGAGACGATGGTGGCAATGGAATTGGCAGCATCGTTCATGCCGTTTAGAAAATCAAACAGCAGGGCCAGCATAATAATGATAACAGCTAGAATCGTCGGATCCATCGACACCTTCTATGCATTCTTGATGATAATCGTCTCAATGACGTTGGATAGATCCTCACAGCGATCAATGGCATCCTCAAGGCTTTCGTATATTTCCTTGGCCTTGATCACATAAAACGGGTCTGATGCTTCCTTGAACAAACGCTCCAGGGACGCTCTAAGCAGCGTATCTCCTTGGTTTTCCAGGCTGTTGACCTCAACGCAAATTTGAAAAATCGCATCCCGCTGTTTCCAATTCCTGAGCATACCCACGGCAGAGGAGATTTTGTCGAATGCTTTTCGGAGAATTGCGAGCATCTCACCGATGTTCTCCGGTGGAGCGGGCATATCATAAATCTCCATGCGCGCGCTGGCTTTTTCAAGCAGATCCATCACATCATCCATCCGGTTGACGAGGGTTTGGATATCTTCGCGGTCAAAAGGCGTCACAAAGGTGTTGTTCAGCAACCGGTAGATTTGGTGGGCCACGGCGTCGGCATCATTTTCCACATCTTTAATTTGTTTGGTCAGTTCTTTCCGGCGTGAGTATTCTCGAAGCAGTAATTCAAACAGGTCCAAACCTTTCTTGATAACCGCCGCCTGCTGTTCAAAAAGTTCGAAAAAACGGTGTTCCTTGGGCAATAGTTTTTTAAACATGACCGACTTCCTCACCGACGAAGGTTGAAAGTAAAGAATCCTGGCCCAAAGGACCAGGTTTTTCAGGGCAAAATAAAATCCATGTCGCGCTTTCTATGGCTGTTCCAATGTTCCCCGTTTAATCGACGTCTATTAAAGGTGTCACGTATACGTCAACCTCTTTAACACCATCTATGTTCTCTGCAATTCTTTTTATCGCATCTGTTGTTTTTTCCCGGTGACTCAAGGGGATCTCTATTTTAACAAAGACAGAGCCGTCTTTGGCAGTAACCCCTGAAGTGGGAAATTCGTTAACCAGAGCAGCTTTCACCTCGGCGGCCAATGTCAACTCATTAATAATCTTCTGAGATTCGGGCGTTGTTTTAAAGCAAGGCATTCTTGCGGCATATAATATAAGACCCACCGCATCGTCTACTTTTTTTCTTTTGATATGAACAACCAAGTCGTAAAGGCTGGAATCCCGGGTATCATGACCGTATAATTGCAGACCCCATTTGCGACGCTCATCATCATCTTTTTTCAGAATATATCGTGCTTCTTCGGCAGAAATGCCCTCCCGTTTCATTTCTTCTTTCACCCGGTCTTCCAGATCTGCAATGACACGCACTTTGAGAACATGAGGAATCTCTTGAAGGAAAAAATGACCTGCCAGGCCATGATAGACAACATTGTCTTTCTGTACGTACTTTAACAGAGCAGCACGAATATAAGCAATGTATCTCTCCTTCCCGTAAGTGAATCGATCGAATACGGAAGGGGCATCGTGAATCGCCCGAACCAGCTTAATTTCCGGGATATGAAATTGTTCGGAAGCTTCAAGGAGAATTTCCCGTGATATACAT
>JBARSG010000069.1:0-6859 GCA_049644625.1 Desulfobacterales bacterium
GTGGTATTGCCGGGCCACATCTCACAGCAGATCGGCCTGCCCTTATCGTCGATAATGGCTCCGACAACCATCTGGTTCAAATCAGGCCGGTGGTCTTTGCTGAATCCTTTTTGCCCGATGGTTTCACCCCCGCAACCCTCAAAGTAGATGGAGGTCGTATCAAAAAAGACCAGTTCCAATTCTGAGAACAGGTCGCGCTGATCGTAGAAGATCATCTCCTCGATCAAGTCCTTGTTGCATCTGGGGGTAAAAGGCGTAGCATCTTCTTGATCTTTGAGTTCTTCGCCCAAAAAAGTCATAGCACGATAAAGGTGATGCAGGCCCAGGTCTTCGGTGCCCTCAAGAAGGTAGTCTCGCCGCCATCTTTCGCAGAAGCGGTCGGAGCCCGACACCATCAGCCTGTGCAGCACAGTGAGAAAAATGGCACGCTCAACATCGAATTCAAACCGGCGATCTTGCAGCAAGCCCTTAATGGCTTTGCCGATACCAGTTTCTTTCCACAATCGCTCAAAGATCATCGGCGGACCGATCTTTACAGCTTCGGCAGAGACATCACTTTTCCAGGTCAGGATCATCATGGTCCGCTCGGAGAACCGGGACAGGGAACGGATCAATGTCTCCACCCTGCCTTTGGCTTGCATCCGGTCCAGACGGCCGATGGTAGCGATAACGCGCTGTTTTACTTTCCCTTTCTCTTTACGGTTTTCGACGATTTGAAGATACTGGTATTTTCCGGACTTTTTAACGCGTGCGAACATGGGAGCCTCCTCTTGTATTAGGACACTCCCAATATATTTTATAGAAGCCGGTAATGTCAAGCTATATATGTATATTCTGTGACACTACCTTCTGGAGATAGCGCAAACTCGCATCTTGTAATTTCAAACACTTATTGATAAATATCATTCAAATCATGATATAACTGTCAAAGAAAAGTCTAAGAATTCTTCCAAATGAATGCATTCAACCGGGCATGTCGAAATAGCTTCTTCAATACATTCTTCATCGTCTCCTTCTGGGAGTTTGATCTGGGCTTTATTATCCGCTTCTTCATCAAACTCAAATACTTCCGGACAAAGTTCAACGCAGCTTTCGCTACCGATACATTCTTCCGTCTCGATAACAACTCTTTTACCCATTGATTCTTTCTCCTTGTCTCATAACGGTTAATAAATTGTTTCAAGATAAATCAGGTGTTCATAAGTTCATCTTTATGATAAAATGGTTGCTGATGAGCACCTATCACTGTTTAGACCGGTATTTCCAGTTGTCCAGGTTGCCGGGTGAGAACCAGCGGTTGTTGCGCCCCGATGACCACAGTGTCTTCTTCGCGCACGCCCCACTGGCCGGTATACAGCCCGAAGTTGCCGATGGCGATGACTACCCCGTTATACACCACCGCTCACAGCACATCTATTCTTAAGACCAAGGAAATGTTTTTGGGATTGTTTATCCGTCATATTCTCGTCTAAAAAGATAGCGACTATATCGGTCTTCTTTCCATTGGGGATGTTCTAAGGGCCGGCCTGGTCGCTCAAAATCTTCAAATTAAAGAGTTTAATGCCATTGGCAGCTGGGAATATTATGAAAATTGGGGATGGCCTCGTAAAAAAGAATAAGTTACCTTCTTATGGTTCTAATTTTTGTGTCCATTTCACCACTTGACAATCAAGGATTCTATTGTTTAAGATAATTCAGAAGTTGAACCGTCTTATTGATTAAGTAGAAAGCATGCCCTTGTTTTTAGGGCTTTAATTTTATCTGTGACGTCCATTATTTTTACTGCTTTTATTTTTACTGCTTTCGGCGCTATGATTTTTTTTTCATTCAGCTTAGCAAAATCCTTATGATGCGATAACACATATCGCAGTTTTCGCCGTTTTTGCGAATTCACCATCCTCAATTGCATTGAGAACAGCGCTTGGCGGAGTACACATGCATCCTGTTACGATTGCTGGAACGTTATCTCCATGGGAACCGGCTGTTTTTAGCCTGGTCATTTATGGAATGATGATTCTTGCAGTGGTAATCGCTCTTCTTTTTATCGCTTCATGGCTCGGGGAAAAGAAAATTAACCCCGAAAAATTAAGACCTTACGAAAGTGGAATCATTCCTACCGGTTCCGCCCGCCTTCGTTATCCTGTTCCCTTTTTTTTAATCGCCGTCTTTTTTCTTATCTTTGACGTGGAAGGTGCCTATATTTTTTCCTGGGCCATCTCTTGCGACGAACTCGGCTGGTCGGGATGGTTGCAAATATCGTTTTTCATCATTATGCTGCTTTTGGGCCTCGTTTACATCTGGCGAAAAGGGGGACTTGATTGGGGACCGACGCGAACAAGAGATTAAACCGCCTCGATAAATATCTGAATCCGCTCATCAACTGGGCGCGGTCCATGAGCCTGTGGCCGATGTTTTTCGGGCTTTCATGCTGTTTTCTTGAAGAAGCGACGGCGTTCACCTCCCGCTACGATATCGCCCGTTTCGGTGCAGAAGTCTTGCGCCCTTCACCCAGACAGGCCGATCTTCTGATTGTCTCCGGAACGGTGTTCAAAAAAATTGCTCCGGTGGTTCTGAGGCTTTACGAACAGATGGCGGAACCCAAATGGGTCATTTCCATGGGATCCTGTTCCAACACCGGCGGCATGTATGACGTCTACAGCGTGGTACAGGGTGTCAATCAGATTTTACCGGTAGATGTTTACATTCCGGGCTGTCCGCCGCGGCCCGAAGCCGTTCTGCAAGGACTTGTTCTTTTGCAGGAGAAAATCCTTTCGGAACGGCCCGTGCGTTCCATCCTGCATCTTGGCGGCGGAACCCAGGGCTCCCGGACACCCATTCTTGTGGACGGAAAAACCAAATCCCGTGATCCGCGCGGTCCGGGAATGGAGGGCGCTGCGATTCGCGGTACGTCAGCGATACCGCCCGGATTTTTTGAGTGCCGCTCCGATCTGATGTGGTCGCCGCCGCCGGTTCAGATTGAAATCAGCGAGAAGGACAAAAGCCTGTCTGAAATTTTACAAGCACGATTTGGGGACACCATTGGGCAACTTTCGAAAACCTCGGATATGCTGACTTTTCAGGTCAAGAAAGACGGACTAAAGAAGATACTTCGCTTTCTCAAGACCGAGGCGTCGCCCCGGTTCCGGCGTCTGGAAGATCTGACGGCCATCGACGAATCTGCGCGCAGGCCGGGCCAAAGCTATCCGGATTATTCGCTGGTTTACAGTCTGCTTTCATTTGAGCCGCCCCGCCGGATGCGTTTGAAAGTGCCCCTGTGGGGCGATGATCCAATAACCCAAAGCATTACCGATATCTGGCCCTCTGCCAATTGGTATGAACGGGAAGTTTTTGACATGTTCGGCATCCGCTTTGAAGGTCATGAAAATCTTCGCCGGATTCTCATGCCCCACGACTGGGAAGGGCACCCGCTTCGAAAAAGTCATCCCGGCAGAGCCACACAAATGGTCCCCTTTATCCGAGATGACGCAGTAAAACACCAGCCGCTGGATGGCGGTGTTTATGTGAGGAGATCGGACAGAGAGGAAGAGCTGGTACTGAACATCGGTCCTCACCACGTGAGTACCCATGGTTTGATGCGCTTTATCGTTGCTCTTAAAGGAGAAGAGATTGCTGAAATGGACATGGATATCGGTTATCATCACCGGGGCGCCGAGAAGATTGCTGAACGACAAACCTGGCATCAATTCATCCCTTATACGGATCGTGTGGACTACCTGGCCGGCGCAGCCAACAACCTTCCATATGTCATGGCCGTGGAAACCCTGGCCGGGATCAAGGTGCCGGATCGAGCCCAGTATATTCGTGTGCTGTTGAGTGAACTTTTCCGTTTGAGCAATCATCTCGTGTTTTTCGGGACCTTTGCCCACGACGTGGGGGCCATGACTCCCACCTTCTATACCTTCAGGGAACGGGAGATGATTCTCGACATCGTTGAGCATATTACCGGAGGGCGACTGCATCCTTCCTGGTTTCGTTTGGGGGGTGTCGCCGCCGATCTTCCCCAAGGGTGGAAATCGGCAGTAGATGCATTTGTGGACGTCTTTCCTTCCCGTCTTAAGGAGTACGAAGCGCTGATTACCAAAAATGCGATTTTCAAGGCCAGGACCCTGGGCGTGGGGCGGCTTTCCCTGGATGATGCCATGGAATGGGGTGTGAGCGGTCCCAATTTGCGAGCCTGCGGCCTGGCGTGGGATTTGCGAAAAGCGTTTCCCTATTCCGGATATGAGTCATTCGAATTCGAAATTCCCACCGCTTCAGAGGGCGATTGTTACGCACGTTATCTGGTTCGGGTTGAGGAGATGCGCCAAAGCCTGAAAATCATTAAACAGGCTGCAGCACAGATGCCGCCGGGAAGATATGTTACCGATGACTACCGCTATGCAGTCCCCAAAAGGGAGGACATGCTCAAAGATATCGAAAGTCTGATTCATCACTTTGTCAATGTGACCCGGGGCCCTAAAATCCCAAAGGGTGAGGCCTATGCATCCTGCGAGATTCCCCGGGGGGAGCAGGGATACTATGTGGTCAGCGACGGACTGGGATATTCGTATCGCACACGGATACGGGCTCCCGGCTTTGCCAATGTGCAAGTGTTGCCCCTGATGGCTCGGGGTTGGTCCATATCCGATTTGATTGCCATCATCGGTTCCGTTGATTTTATTTTACCGGATATCGATCGTTAATCCGAATTTCGTAAGTGTTCACATCGTACGTGTTCACGGAGTGTGCTTCCTCGTGTAACGATATCGGCGGAGTGGCTTCGTCATTTCAATGACTTAGCAGTGGGGGAGACCGCGGCTCCCGCATGCTTTTCGCGGGAGAACGCGGAGGGGGCAGGAATGCCACCGCTGCTAAGTTTTTGAAATGACCAGACACGTAGACGTCAGAGTGAAACGGGGAGGCACACTCCGTGAACACGAACGAATTTCTCATGGAAAGAAAGGGCCTTTTTAAATGCTGCCCGAAGAATTAAAAGCATCACTGGAAAACAAGATATCCCTTGCCGAGCATCCTCGGGAACTTGTGGTGGATATGATGTTTGCACTTCAGGATCACTATGGCTACTTGAGTGACGAGGCCTTGGAAGAGGCGGCCATTTTACTTGGCATGACACCCCTTGAAATGGAAGAACTCGCCACTTTTTATACCTTTATCTTTCGTGAACCGGTGGGAAAATATGTCATTCATGTGTGTGACAGTATCATTTGCTGGATGAACGGATATGAATCCATTCGAGACTTTCTCAGTCAAAAATTAGGGATAAAAATGGGCGAAACCACGTCCGACGGGTTGTTTACCCTTCTGCCCGTATGCTGCATCGGTTATTGTGACAGAGCTCCGGCCATACTTATCAACCGCAAAGTTTATGGTCCATTGACACCCGAAAAACTCGATAAAATCTTAGAAGAGTTAAGAACAGAGGCTGGGTAAATGTATCCTCAAGTCCTTTTCCAAAATCGCAAGCCGGACCGGATTGCCTCGATGGAAGAATACCGGGCGAGCGGAGGCTATGCAGCGCTGGCCGATGTCTTGAAGAACTTTTCTTACAAGGATGTTCGAGCCGTGGTGCTGGATGCTTTGCTCCTTGGCCGTGGCGGGGCCGCGTTTCCTGCAGGACGCAAAGTTATGACGGTGGCCGATGACGCGCCTTTCCCGAGATATATCGTGTGCAACGCCGATGAAATGGAACCCGGGACTTTCAAGGACCGCGTGTTGATCCATGCGGATCCCCACATGCTCATCGAGGGAATGATCATCGAAGGATATTCGGCACGGGCGGAAAAGGGGATTATTTTTATGCGGCCCGAGTATGAGAGTGCCGCCCGGATACTCCATCGGGAGATAGAGAAAGCCAAAGCAGCGGGCTATTTGGGCAACAACATTCTGGACAGCGGCTATGCTTTTGATATCGTGGTGCATCGAAGCGGGGGTCGCTACATCTGCGGGGAGGCGACGGCCCAGATCAATGCCCTCGAAGGCAAACGGCCAAACCCCAAACAACCCCCCCCGTATGCTACGGAGAAGGGTCTCTGGGGACAACCCACCGTTACACACAATGTTGAAACTCTGGTCTGTATTCCGCATATCATCCGCAATGGCCCAGAATGGTTCAGGAATCTGGCACTCACCGAAACCGGTTCGGGGACCAAAATTTTCTGCGTCAGCGGCAAGGTCAATCGGCCGGGATGCTATGAACTTCCCATGGGCATCCGCTTGAGCGAAATCATAGAAACGCATGCCGGCGGCATGCGGGGAGGGGGTGAATTCAAAGCCTGCTTGCCCGGTGGGGCTTCCACGGCGTTTTTGACCGCTGAATTCTATGACATTGAGATGGATTTTGAAACCATGAAAAAAGCCGGACATCGGTTGGGTACCGGTGCAATCATGGTTTTTGATCATAAGACCTGTCTGGTTGCAGCCACTTTGAATTTAACCGAGTTTTTCGCCCGGGAATCCTGCGGCTGGTGTACGCCTTGCCGGGAAGGCTTCCCGTACATGCGCGATCTGCTCTGGCGCATAGAACACGGCCAGGGTCAGGAGGAGTTTGTTTCGACCCTTAAAAAAATGTGCCGGCATCTATGGAATTCTTACTGCGCTTTTGCTCCCGGTGGGGTCGCTCCCATAGAGAGCCTTTTGACGCATTTTAAAGATGAAGTATACGCGCACATTCGAGAAAAGAAATGCCCGTTTAAAAGTGAATAGGAAATAGGAAAGAGGAAAAAGGCATGGGGCAGAGGTCGGAGGTCAGAGGACGGAAGATTAGAAGGTAAGAAGGTTGTAGGTTAGAGGTTGTATGCAAATCAATCAACAATCATAAATCATCAATCCAAAAGCGAAG
>JBARSG010000070.1:0-2186 GCA_049644625.1 Desulfobacterales bacterium
GAAAAAACATATACACAATAGCAGTATCATTATTTATTCATTCCATATAGCATGAAATAACAGAGATACATTATGGGTATGAAAAGTAGTATTGTTACAGGGTTTAAGGGGAAATATAAAATTGATAGGGAACATTTTAATAATATTAAGGATAATTAAGATTAAGATTAATCTAGAACTATAAATAATATATATATTATATCCGGCTCCCTCTCCATTCTTTACCAAATCGGCTCATGGCTTCATACAAAAGAGATTCCAATACATTAAAAACATATGGTTGCCTGAGATACAGTGAAACGTTTTTTAATGTATCTTTTGCATGGAAATATTCGGAATAAAAGGTTCCCGAATGACCGCTTTTATCTTTTACCCTGTATCGTTCATATGGGGCAGGGAGTTTTTTCCCATATGACCCCAAAGGATAGCGTAATCGTTTCGTGTAATCAAAATGTCTGAACAACCACTTGTCCCAATTAACATAAATGAATTTGGGGTCATCTATCAGATCCTGAAGGGTGTAAATTCCCTGTTTTTTTAATGGTGTTTGCTTTGCTGTATACTCAACCCTTACCCGGTCCAAATGTTTAACACGCCAATAACTTCCCTTTTGTTTCTGAAAATCTTGTCCTCTTTCATAAACTTTATATGATTCTCCGATGTGGTAAACTCTGCCTGGATAAGGCCTCTTCCCGGAATCATCAATAATATTTATTTTTCGTTGACGGAGTATGTATAGAAATTTTTTTAAAACCTCAAACACACTCCTGACATTATCTGGGCTTCCGCAAAACAGATCAACGGCGTACTCCACTTTGGATACATTTAAATCTGGCAAACAGTTGTTCAGCCAGTCTAGAAAGCGCTTATGTTTTTCTGGTGAAATATTCCTTCTCGGGTGAATAGACATAGACAAAGCAGGAAAATATTTATTCTTGGGATTTACAAAAGCGCTAAGTAAAAAATCTTCAAATTGCCGGATATATTTTCTGTCGTAACTGGGATTCTGCCAGCCAAGATCTGAAGCATCTTTAAAAATCCCTAATTCTGTTAGAGCTTTATATTTATGTTCTCTTGAGGAGAGGTTTATTTTGTGTAATCTTGCCTCTGCTCGTGCAATACTTTCTAACTTTGAATGTATATCCTTTTCCCAAAGCATTCTTTTGGCACCATGCGGCATACCTCTTGGAAATTTTATCATTTCGCCTCCTGTGTAGACATTTTGGGCTGAGGGTCGGTGTTCACAGGTCACCGACCCCTTTACCTCAAGGCCTAGAGGCGCCCAGGCTGTTTAGAATCAGATGTTACTTTAAGTATTTAACTGAACTCAAATCTAATATCCGAATAGTTACTTCCGTCCTTTTTTCCGATCATATATCCTTATGAATCCATGATAGCGAGCGTCAGCTTCTATGAAACATTTTTCACACAGAAATTGTTCAGGATTTGCCTCTGTTTCTTTAAAGAGTATAAGATACATTAGGCGGAGCTCAAAACTGGATCCTTTATATAATCCGCACTTTTCGCAGCCGTCGGGAAGCCATGGCTCTAATAATTTATACCTAACCCAGCTTTTACCAATGTAGTAAGTTACCTCAATCTTTGTATTGAACATAATTTTTTCTCCCATCACATTTAATAATTAAGGTTCGCTTCTTTCCCACGTTGCCAACAATTTTCATTTCTCACCCCCCTTCAAAAAATCGTATCCTCCCAGGCTAATTGCAGGGGGTCAATTTTAGGTTAGCGAAACAACTTGTTATTATCATAGCAAACTTTTCGGTAGGTTGTTGGGCTGGGACAGGACCCCGAGGCTCCTATCCCTTAACTTTTATTTATCGAAGTGCCCAAGAGGATCTATCGTTCTTAAAATATATTTGTCTCTCAAGTCAGCGGATATTGTCCTAAACCGAGCAATTTTTGATATCGGTTCTCCTGGGATCGTTTGAACATAACAACCATCACATAAGAATCTGCCATTAAAATAATCCAAATATACGGCTTGGTTACCATATGGCATTTCCTTGTATAGTCCGCATCTAAGACATCCTTTTGGGAAATACGGCCTATCTGAAGTGAATTGAATTATTTGCCCGTCAAAACTGATATCTGCGATAAGATAAATTTCATCCATTACAATTCCTCCTTTTTAAATTGCTAGTGCTGGGACCGGCATTAACAAAAGC